>JAYQWJ020000561.1:0-11446 GCA_035829175.2 Candidatus Albibeggiatoa psychrophila | reverse complement strand
TGAAAAATATTTTTATCAGCAATGCTAGGTAAATTGGTTTCCAAACGTGCAAAAGGCTGGATACGCGTTGTCAGCGGCGTGCAATCATTGATAGGACTGTATTTACTAGTTATCTGGGCATTCACCCAATACGGTAGACCATTTGAATAATCCTTTTTTAAATCTTCGAGAAAAACTTAACCAATATGAACATTATTGATTCCGCAGTTAAACAACCAATTTCGGTCATTGTCGTGGTAGTCATGGCGATGATGGCGGGGATTTTAGCGTTTACACAAGTGCCAATTCAAATGACTCCATCAGTCGATTCGGTGGTGATTTCAGTCAATACGTTTTGGGAAAATGCCTCGCCGAAAGAAATTGAATCCGACATTATCGCCGAACAAGAGCGCGTATTAGGCGATGTTACAGGCTTAATAGCGTTGACCAGCATCAGCCAAGCAGGACAAGGACAACTGCGTTTAGAATTTGAAAATAGCGTTGACATCAACCAAGCCATGCAGCAAGTGTTACAAAAGCTCGACGAAGTCATTGGCTATCCTGAAGGCGTATCTCAACCCGTAGTCGAAGGACTTGACCCCGACTCTGTGGATTACATCGCGTGGGTTGGACTGTCCGCCACCGACCCGAGTTTTGATGCCTCAACCTTATATGATTTTATGGAACGGCGTTTACGTCCACGATTGGAACGTATTAAAGGCGTATCCAAAGTCGGTATTGTCGGTGCGCGGGAGAAAGAATTACAAATTCAAATTGACCCCGTCGCTTTGGCACAACGCGGCATTACCTACACCGAATTGGTAAACGCGATTAGTTTAAATAATCAAAACTATTCAGGCGGACGTTTGAGTGATGGCAAAAATAATGTTCGAGTCCGAGCCGTTGGACGGTTTTCTGATATTAAAGCAGTCGAGCGTTTAGTGATTCGTCGTGATGCAGCGGGTTCAGTTTATTTGGGCGATATAGCCATTATTGAAGAAGGTTACAAAGAATTGCAAGATTGGGTATTTGCACGCGGCGTGTTGATGCCATTTTTCAATTTTCAATTACAACACAATGCTAATCTATTGGAATCAATGCAGTTAATCAAAGCAGAGTTAAAATCCTTAAACGCGCCCAATGGATTATTACAACAAGAAGCACAACGTCTTGGCATTGACGGCACATTAGAATTAGTTCAAGTCTGGGATTCATCAACCTATGTTGACCAAGCAATTGAATTAGTTAAAAATAATATCTTAATCGGTGGCTTATTGGCAACCTTAACCTTGTTATTCTTTTTACGCTCATTGCGCACTATCGGCGTGATTGCGGTTGCGATTCCAATTTCAGTGATTGCCGCATTAGTGGTGTTAGTCGCGCTAGGACGTTCAATTAATATTATTTCTTTGGCAGGAATGGCGTTTGCGGTCGGCATGGTGATTGATAATGCGATTGTGGTCATTGAAAATATATTTCGACACTTGGAAATGGGCAAAAATACCATACAAGCCGCCATTGAAGGCACGCATGAAGTGGCAGGCGCGGTACTCGCTTCAACCTTAACCACATTGATGGTGTTCTTGCCGATTTTGTTTATTCAAGATTCCGCAGGACAATTATTCCGAGATATTGCACTCGCGATTATGGCATCAGTCGGTATCAGCTTTTTAGTCTCCATTTTAGTGATTCCCGCCACCGCCGCAGGTTTTTTACATTTACCAAAACGTGCACAAAGTAAATTAGAACAAGCCCATCAAAAACGCGGTCTTTCCCAATGGATTGCCAGCATCGTCAGCTTTTTCATTCATACTTGGTTGCGCCGTATTATTTTGACTGTGATTTTTGCAACTATTACTTTTATCGGCATTATTTGGCTGATTCCACCATTGGATTATTTACCTAAAGGCAATCGTAATGCGGTGTTTGGTATCATGATTCCGCCACCGGGTTATAACTTGGAGCAAATGCGCGTTGTCGGTGAACGGATTGAAAAATTTGTGCGCCCGACATGGGAATATACAGGTGATAAATTTGGGGCTGAGCCGCGGATTCGCGGTACAGATGCGCCTGACCCAACCGACCGCCGCCCAATGATTATAATTAATGAAAAACAACAGATTGCACCAGCATTAGACCATTATTTTATGGTGGCAATCGGTGGAAGAATGTTCCACGGAGCACTGCCAAATGATGCAAGGACAGCAGTTGATGCGATAGATTTGCTTAATACGGCGGCGGCGGGTGCAAGTGCGCCTGATGTAGTCAATTTTGCGTTTCAATTCCCCTTATTTTTGAACGGTGGTACAACAGGTTCAGCAATTAATATTGATCTAGTCAGCGATGATTTAGCGTTGGTGAATAAAGGTGCAGAAGCCTTATTATTTAAATTATTTGGCAAATTTGGCTTTTATGCAGTCGTGCCAGAACCCGCTAATTTCCTATTGCCTTCACCAGAATTACGGGTCACGCCTGATGACGAACGTTTGCAAAATATGGGATTGACTCGCAGCGACTTAGGAATTGCGGTGGCAACCAATGGCGATGGTTATATTATGATTCGTGGCTTTGAAATTGGTGGCGAATTGAAAGATATTAAAGTCATCAGTCAAGCCGCATTGGCAGACAGTCCGATTGATGCGTTATTGCAAGTGCCTTTAGCCACACCCACGGGTCACGTCGTGGATTTGGAAAATGTGTCTAAAATCGAACGCTTACAAGATGCGGATCAAATTAAACACGTTAATCGTCAACGGGCTGTGACTTTACAATTTACGCCGCCCGAAGGCATGGCAATGGAAAATGCAATTGAAGCGATTCACACCATGGTTGCAGAGTTGCGTGAACAAGGCGCGATTTCTCCATTGGTCGAAGTGCAGTTGGCGGGTAGCGCGGGCAAATTGAATGATATTAAGCAGGCTTTAATGGGCGATGGCAGCTTTGTCGGCACAATTTCCAGTTCATTATTCTTAGCGATGGTAGTGGTGTATTTGGTGATGGTGGTGTTATTCCAAAACTGGTTTTATCCATTGGTAATTATGGTCACTGTGCCACTCGCAACTTTAGGCGGATTTATTGGCTTGGCGTGGGTGCATCATGTCAGCGTGATTGAACGTTATTTACCGACTCAAAACATGGATGTCTTGACAATTTTAGGCTTTGTGATTCTCGCAGGGGTGGTGGTGAATAATGCGATTTTGATTGTGCATCAAACCTTGAATTTCTTAGCGGGTCGTTCTGATGTTGGTGAAGACCTTGGCGAAATACATCCACAAGATGCGATTATCAAATCGGTGGAATCTCGTGTACGCCCAATTTTAATGAGCACCTTAACCTCAATTGGCGGTATGTTGCCGTTGGTATTAATGCCCGGTGCAGGGAGTGAATTATATCGTGGTTTAGGCGCGGTGGTTGTTGGCGGGTTATTGATTTCAACCTTTTTCACTTTATTCCTTGTGCCTGTGATTTTATCAATGGTGTTTGAATTACGCGGCGACAAGCAGATTGAGAAGGAAGCCCATCAGAGTGTTTAAAGATTAATTATCTGAATCAAGATTGGCAGGATTAAACGATTTTCAAGGTTCAATCCTGCTTAATCCTTCAATCTTGGGCATTTTTATTTATTTTTATTTAGTTCTCTTTAAAAATTCAAATCGCAGCAAGGTGAAGTATATGACGCTATCCACTAATCAAGTTTGAGTCGTCTATATCTTGCTTGGGCGTGAAATCTTCAGAAAATTGAGCATTCTCTTTTTGCGTAACTCTAATATCATGCTGAGGATAAGGCATTTTAATCCCTGCTTTTTGTAATTCATCCCAGACTAAAAAGTTGACTTTAGTGCGCATTTTAAAGATGCCATGTTCTTTAAGATCAATATAATAGTCCACTCTGAAAATAATGGCGTATTCAGAGAATTCCCATAAATTAACCCCAAATTCAGGCTCTTTTAAGATTTCAGGGACTTCTTTCAATTTTTCTAATAATAAATTACGCACAAAATGAGGGTCGCAATCATAGCTTACTCGAAAGGTTAAAGTGGTACGCATTATCGTGTTGGTTAATGTCCAGTTGGTAAACGCATTAGAAATAATTTCGGCATTGGGTACAATAATTTCCTGATAATTCCAAGCTCGAACAGTCAATGAGCGGATGCCAATTCTAGTGACTTCACCTTCATGTATATTGCCAATATTAACAAAATCACCTGTTTTCAGAGGTCTTTCAATCAATAGCAAAATACCACTAATGAAATTATTCGCAATATTTTGCAAACCAAAACCAATCCCAACCCCTAATGCCCCTGCAAATACCGTCATTGTGGTTAAATCAATACCTAAAAATTGCAAAATAACCAGCAAACCAAACAAAACAATAAAATACTGGGTAAAAACAGATAAACTATTGCGAATCCCTAAATCACGGATATTGGCATAAATCCACCGATAAGTAATACGCTGCGTCCAGCTACCAAACCAAAAAATGCCCCATAAACCAAGCACAGAAAATACAATTGATGCAAAACTGATATGCGTACTGCCCATTTGGATAATCTGGTCGTCAAATAAAAATTGGCGCACCCCTGTAAATGCTAAATCATCATGCCAATTATTCAACCATGATAGCAACATTAAAGAGCATACAAATAAGGCAATATTCAATAAGTTATGAGCCAATGGGATAATGTCTTGCGTCCATAGCAAACCATATTGACTGCGTTGCATAACAAAATTCTTCAGAATAGAAATTAAATCGCGTAATAAACCCTGCACAATCAACCACAACACTAGAACAAAAATGAGCCAATAAGCTTGTTGAGCAAGAATCCATCCTAAATTGATATAACCAATAATTCCAAACAATGAAACGCTTAAAAATAGCAGCGGGACAAGTAGAGTAATAATCCGAATAGTGAGTAACCAATAATATTGAATATTGCTCTGTCCCAGCAAATACAGCAGGAAATAACGCATATTCATGGCTGGAATAATCGCGACAGAAAGCAACAACATAAACCCTGTATCAATGATTTCTAATGCTAATGGTGAAATTTGCCAACGATGCGCTAAAGTGGTGATTAATGCGGCTAAGGCTAAGATTCTCGCAATCCAAGTAATTTGGATATAAACTTGTTGATAGCGGGGTAAAACGGCAAAATAAGGTGAAAACAGTAAAAAAGCCAAATGTATAAACAGTTTAGCACCCAATATAATCAACATCATTGCCAATACAAAATAGTATGTTTGTTCTGGTAATTGGATGAAATATAAGCTAATCCCAAAGCTGCCAAAGATAGCAATAGAAATTAAATTGCGTTTAATCAAATTCACCAAAACCAAGCCTAAACTCGCAATAAAAGTAACGACCAGTAGTTTAGTTAAATATTCAGAAACATGGTTTAAAATCATTTTGAGCTTTAATAGAGCTAAAATCCAAATTTGCAGACAAAATACCAATAATAAAATTTGCATAAACGATAACTTAATCAAGGCTACATAGACCTCGATTTTCAATTTATTTAAACTATTCAAAAATAAGCTGGGAAATTGAGCAATGGCTTGAGTAAATTCTCTAAAAGCGGCTGTTGTTTGTAGAAATTGGCGGCGTTGAATAAGTTTTTGATGCAATATGATTTTGTAATTAGCAACTAGAATTTGCTCAAGTGTATTGGCTTCTAATTTTAAAATCATCATCATATCTAATTGTTGATTTAAACGTTGATAGATGTCTTTTAGAATATCGTCAGATTTTTTGTAATTTTTCTTAAGCGATTCAGCCCAAATCTCACTTCTTTTGCGCAAGTTTTCTTGGGTTCTGCGATTTAAATTTAATTTGTTATCTAGCAATTTAGATAAATTAGCAATATTTTTTTCAGCTTCATCAAGTTGTTTCATACGTTCATTTAACAACTTTTCAGCTTGCAAAATAGGCATTTTATTGATTTTAGCGGTTGTTATTTCCTGTTGCCATAACTGTAGCTGTTGTTCGATTTGGTTGATTTTTAGATTGTTTAATACTTCATCAGCTAATTCTTCATTATTTAAAACTTGCGCTTCTAATAATATTTTGTCAGTTAGTTTTGCGGTCTCTAATTTTTTCTTTAAATTAACTGATTGTTCTAAATAGTATTGTTGCTTTAATTTGGCTTCTACTTTTTTATCTAATTTTTGGCGTAATAAATAAGTATTGCGTAAGGTTTCTGCCCATTCAGCTGTCACATCTAATAATTTCTGGTTAATAATCAAGCGAGCAATAAGAAATTCAGCCAATGATTTATCTATTTCAACTTGTTTTCTCTGTAAAGTGATATTTTTTTCAAGCTGGATTTTTTCATTGTTGAGTAAAGTAAGCACTGTTTGGGATAAAAATGTATCTAAATACTGTTTACTTTCTGAAAGTTGTAATTGTCTATTTTTATATTTTAGCTGTAAATTTTCCACTTCAATTTGCAATCGTTCTTGCTCTAATTCAACAGTTGCAATCGATGTCTCAGTAATTTCAAGTTCAGGTAAAATACTGGTTTGCTGTGAAAAATGAGTTTGTGCTTTGCTTAAGGCTTTATCAATGGCAATTAAACTATGTTTTTCATCTTCTAATAATGCCTGTTTTTGTTCAATTAACAATACTTCATCTTTATAATCAAGAGGTAATATTGGGTCTGCGATAGAAAATTGACTGATAAATATAGAAAATAAAATAAAAAATCGAATTAAAGACATAAGTGCTGTTCTATTTAAAAATGGGGTTGATGTGTTGTTGATTCTCTAATTCAGATATTTACTGGAAAAATACGCAAGAATATGAGTCGATTACGATTTCTCAATCATGGATTGATACAATTTATTTTTACTCACACCCGTAATTTGACTGGCTAATTTTGCGGCTGTTTTCAAAGGTAATTCTTGCAATAAAATATTTAATAAATGTTGGGTTTCCGCATCAATTTCAGGTTGTATTTTATCGTCAACACCTTCAATCAGAATCACAAACTCGCCTTTTTTATGGACACTATCGGCTTGTAGCCATGTGAGCAAATCACTTAATGAGCCTTTTTTCACCGTTTCAAACATTTTGCTTAATTCTTTCACTAACACGCCAATGCGCTGCTCTCCAAAAATACTAACCATATCGGTGAGGGAATCTTCAATTCGATGCGGTGCTTCATAAAAAACTAAAGTATAAGGTTGAGAAACGAGAGCTTGTAAAACTTGTTGTCGAGCATGAGATTTCGGCGGTAAAAAACCTTCAAATCGAAATTTATCAGCACGCAAACCGCTTACAGATAAGGCACTGATTAAGGCACTCGCACCGGGTATTGGACTCACCGCAACACCTGCTTCATGGGCTAATTGAACTAAATAATGTCCCGGATCGCTGATTAAAGGTGTGCCAGCATCGCTGACTAACGCAATATTTTCACCTTGTTGTAAGCGTTTGATTAATTGCGGTGCAATGTGTTTTTCGTTATGCTCATGCAAAGATTGTAGTGCAGTTGAAACGGCAAAATGATTTAATAGCACTTTAGTATGGCGCGTATCTTCGGCAGCGATTAAGTTCACTGTTTTCAAAATCGATTGCGCTCTAAAACTAAAGTCTTGTAAATTTCCAATTGGCGTAGCAACCACATATAATATGCCTATGGCGGACACGGCATAACTCCTTTAAAACACAGAATAGGAATACTCATATTATCATGTTAACGCGGATACTGACTTTTTTATGTTTGATATTGGTAGTGGGATGCGTACAAATTCCATTAAAAAAACAACTTGAATCTGAAAAACCAACACAACCAGCACCAGATCCAACTCGTCAAGCTGAAGCATTTGAGTATCAAGCTAATTATACGGAAGCTGCTCGAGAATATTTACGTTTAGCGTATACAAGCAATCCACCGACTCGTCAGGCTCATCAATTGGCAGCGATTCGAGCCTATTTAAAAGGGAATTATGTTGAAGAGGCTAAAGCGGAATGGTCACGTTTTAACTTACAACAAAGTTTTGGTTTACAAGTGCCTTTGCAATTAGTTTATGCACAATTTTCTATTGCAGCCCAACGGATTGATCAAGCATTTAATTATTTAAAAGTGGTTGGTAATCCACAAACTTTGCCGCCTAAGTTACAAATTGATTATTATGAAGTGTATTCTAAAATTTTAGAGCAACAACGCCATTATTTAGATGCTGCCAAGCAACGCATTGTTTTAGATGGATTATTGCCACAGGGTTCAGCAGTTTTAATCCAAAATCAGCAAGCTTTATGGAATAATTTACAACGCCTTTCGCCAACGGAATTAAATGGTGTGCCGCAAACGGCGGGTGATGTGCTGACAGGTTGGACAAGTTTAGCGCGAATTGCAAAAACAGTGCGTCCCAAAGTGGTGCAACAAGTTATTGCTGATTGGCAAGCTCATTTCCCGCGCCATCCTGCTAATAGTACATTTGCGCCTAAATTGGTTGAATCGGTGCTTGCTCTGCCGCCACAACCTAAAGAAATTGCTTTATTATTGCCATTAAATAGTCGTTTTAAAATCCAAGCAGAAGTGATACGCGATGGCTTTTTAGCCGCTTATTATGAAATGAGTGCAGGTGGTACAAAACCGAATGTCACAGTACATGATGTGGGGGATGGTAAGGCGGCAGAAGTATATAACAAGGTAGTACATGACGGTGCTGATTTTGTCGTAGGCCCTTTGCAAAAAAATAATATTAGCAAATTTTTGAAAAATAAAACCCGGATGCCCGTACCCACTTTATTGTTAAACTATTCACTAGAAACGGTTAATATCGATAATTTATATCAATTTGGTTTATCGCCAGAAAATGAAGCACAAGAAGTTGCAGATAAAGCGTGGGCTGATGGGCATCGCAATGCCTTGGTCTTAGTGCCACAAAATGCTTGGGGTTCGCGAGTATTGCAATCATTTCAAACCACATGGCAGCAACGTGGTGGCAACATCGCATTAACCCAAACTTACACTCAAGATGTATCTGAAGCGATTGATTTTATTGTTAATAATAATATTTCGGCAGATATGATATTTGTCGCTGCGTATCCAAAATTTGCGCGTTTAATTCAACCGTTCTTGAAACGTTATTATTCAGAGAATTTGCCTATTTATAGTACCTCTCACGCTTATTCAGGTTCACCCGATCCACGAATGGATATTGATTTAGAAGGTATTATTTTTGGTGATATGCCTTGGGTGCTTTCGCCAAATGAGCAAGGTCGGCGTTTACAAAAAACCTTAATCGAATCTTTTCCTGATAAATTATTACAATTCAAACGTTTATTTGCTTTAGGTATTGATGCTTATTCGTTAATGAGTCATTTGCAGCATTTTAATTTGCAGCCTTATTCTTTATGGCAAGGTCAGACGGGGCAATTGTTTGTGGATAATCAACAACGTATTTGGCGTAAATTAATGTGGGCTTATTTCCAGCAAGGCAATGTGCAATTATTAAACGGCTCTGATGCGTGGGATATTACGATGCCAGCCCCGAATGCGATTCCAAAACTTGAATCTGAATTGATTATCCCCGTGATTCAACCCAAGGTCGTAGGTGATGCAACGAGTTTGCCTGTAGAACCCCGCGACCCAATTCAACCGATTACCAATGAAACCGTCAACACGCTAAATAGTACAAAAGCGGTGGATATCGAAGCCTTAAAATCTGGGTTGAGAAAAGAGCTTGTGCCAGAAAACAAGATTAAAACCTTAAATTCTGAGGTGAAAGTTGAAACTCCAAGTTTTGAAGTAAAAACAGACTCGGCTACAATAGAAGAATCCACGAATGATGCTATCAAAGTAAGATTGTTACATCAGCCTGCGACTTCGGAATAACACCTTTATTTATTATGTGGTAAAACCATGTAAATGGTCAACAAACAAAAGATAGCCTAACGAAAATAAGGAGCGGGCATAGGGTCGGCTGTCGCCGATGCGCTATCCCTCCCCGACCTGAAGGACGGGGTCTCTCGCAAAATCTTTGATGAAGCATAATCCTTATCGCAAACGCCGTATGGCTGAAATGAATGTTGTACCGTACATTGATGTGATGTTGGTGTTGTTGATTATTTTTATGATTACATCGCCACTACTGGTTGAAGGGATTAAAGTTGATTTACCGCAAGCCAGCAAAAATACGCTTGATGTGATTGCGGATGAAGGTCAATTGATTATTGTGTCGATTGATGCGGATGGTTTACTGTATTTGCAAGACGATGAGCAAGCTTATTCTGAGCAAGATATTATTTTAACAATCAATGAATTAATCAAACAGAAAGCTCGATCAAGAGTATTGCTGAAAGGTGATAAAAACGTGGCTTATGGACGGATTATGGAAGTGATTGATGTGCTGAAAGTATCAGGCGTGACCAATGTTGCATTGATTACTCGTATTAAAACCGAGTCAGAATAAACGGGTTGTGGTAATGCTGTAAACCGTTGTATAGGAGTGTAAAACTTGTTTTGCAAGTGAGCATTTTAAGATAAATCAGCACTCTATTTTATAAGATCGCCCAGTTCGTATCGTTTCAAAAAATACAAATATTTTAATAAGTTATAGGCGCAAAGTTATAAGTACAATTTTCTTTTCTAAGTGATGGATTTTATTGTATGCTTTAAAAAACATCCGAACGATTATTAATGCTAACTTAGCCTAAACCCGTAATCAAACAGATAATGCCCTGTCATTTTCTGAATCATTGATATAATTAAATCACTCGTCTCTGGAGGATGAAATGGCCTTAACCCCCTCAACAATGTTAGCACTTGGTACTATTGCGCCTGATTTTGTTCTACCTGATACCGTCACAAAACAAGATATGGCGTTGCAAGCGTTAAAATCTGATATGGCAACGGTGATTATGTTTATTTGTAATCATTGTCCTTATGTAAAACATATCAGTCATGAACTCGCCAATTTAGCTAGAGATTATCAGGCTAAAGGGGTTTCATTTATCGCAATCAGTTCTAACGATGTGGAAAATCATCCTGATGATGCACCTGACAAAATGAAGCAAACCGCACGCGATTGGGGCTTAAGTTTCCCCTATTTATATGATGAAACTCAAGAAATTGCCAAGGCTTATCAAGCAGCATGTACGCCTGACTTTTACATTTTTGATGCTAAATTGCGTTGCGTATACCGTGGACAATTGGACAATTCCAGACCCAATACGGATATTCCTGTAACAGGTAAAGACTTGCGTGCGGCGTTGAATGCAACACTGGCAGGAGAGCCTATTAATCCTGAACAAAAACCAAGCATGGGTTGTAATATTAAGTGGAAATAATATTTTAACCCATTCTATCAATGACTCGTGAATGACTTTGGAACGTGATGTCTTGAGTCATAGCGAGTTTCATTTTCTAACCTATTACAAAAGTATTTTACTTATGACCTTAAAAACCCCGCCTGATAACCTTGTTAAACGTGTCGTTCTCACTTTATTGGAATATATCGA
>JAYQWJ020000560.1:0-2834 GCA_035829175.2 Candidatus Albibeggiatoa psychrophila | reverse complement strand
TCAACATAAAGCACTTTTTTATCAGATAAATCCGAAGCGGCAAAAGTCAATGTTGCCAAAAACGATAAAAGTATGAAAATTGCCTGTTGTAGCCTTTTCATTGCATTTTCCTTAGTAAATATAAAATTGACAACCAACTAAACCAACTATTTGACTGCCAATTTTCAGTTAATTACGGGATGAAACGTTGAATTACTTCTTGTAATTGCTCTTCATCTGGAAACAATTCTGTTGCTTGCTGCCAAATTTGTTTAGCTTCTTGTTGCTGACCATTTGCCCATAAAACTTCTCCCAAATGGGCTGCAATTTCAGGATCGGGATTTAATTCATAAGCTTTACGCAAATATCCAACCGCTTTCGCAAGTTCACCTTTATGGTACAAAACCCAGCCCATGCTATCTAAAATATAATAGACATCAGGTTGTAATTCATAGGCTTTTTTGACTAATTCATACGCTTCTTCATGACGGTCAGTATGATTCGATAAGGTATAACCCAAGGCATTCAAGGCATCTATATGTTCAGGTTCTATGGCTAATATATGGCGTAAATCTTTTTCAAATAATTGAATATGCCCCATTTTTTCCGCTAGTATTGCTCTCATATAACGCAAATTTAAATTATCAGGGTATAACTCAATATTTGCATCATAAACCATCAACGCATCAGAATAACGTTCTTGCTGCATGTACAATTCCACTTCAAATTGGAGCAAACTCAAACGTTCAGACTCATTATGGGTAGAAATGCGGTGTAAATGCTCAACCGCTTGGTCAAGCTTACCCAAATCCACCAATAAAATGGCAATACGTGCTTGAGAATTTAGATAATTATTACTGGTTTCATCAATCTGCTGATACCAAGCCAATGCGGTATCAGTTTTTTTTTCCAGTTCCGCAATTTGCGCCAAATAGTAATACGCCAAATCATTTTCAGGGTCTGCATTTAATAAACGATTGAAATAGATTTTGGCTTTGGTTAACTGTTCAGTTTGCAAATGCAACACACCCAAGGCATACAACAGCTTTTCATTGTTCGGGTCATTCGCCACCAGTTTCTCAAATGATGTAATCGCCTCAGCAATCTGGTCATTTTCAGCCAACAAACGCGCGTAACTGAGCTGCCAATCTGGGTTATTGGGCTTTTTTTCCAACAATCCTTTAAGCCAAGTCAATGCTTGCGCGGTTTTATTTTGCTGAGATAAAACATAAATATATATAGGTACGGCTTCATCATAACTTGGGTTTTTAGCCGCAGCAGAATCTTTCGCTTCTAATTCAAACAACTGCTCTAAAATGGCTTGGGTTTTTTCTAATTTATCGCTGCCGACTAAAATTCGTGCATACAACAACAAGGTCACAGGATTGTTGCTATGTTTTTGCATCACGAAATCCATTAATTTTGCGACTTGCTCTTGATCTTGGTCTTCAATGATTTCCATAATCAGACGTTGTTGCGAATCAGGCTTATCTTCCAAAACGCTTAATAGTATATCCAAATGTTCAGCAGCTTCTTGTGGCTGATTTTGTTGTACTAAAATACGGGTTAAGTTATAACGTGCTGGTAAACTACTCGCATCCAGCCTTAGCCATAGTTTTGTGGCTTGATAGGCTAAAGGATAATCTTTTTCATGTAATGCCAAGCGTGACGCTCGTTCAGCTAATTCAAGGTCTAATAGTACTTGGGCAATATCTAAAAAATACTGAGCCGACAACGAATAATATCCGCGCCGTCTAGCCAATTCCGCCACCATATATTTGTACGAAAACTCTTGAGTTGCAGAAATAAACTCAGCAGAACTAGGATGCAAAGGCATAATAGCTTCATTGCTAGGCGTATTCAGCTCATTATTAGCCGCCTCTTGAGCACTGACATCACCTTGATGAATTAATTGTCCACCACAGCTTGCAAGTAAATTGACTAACAAAATAATACAAACTTGTTTACCTAATAATTTAATATTCACACTGTGCTCCATAACGGGCGTATTTGTTTCTTTTTGAGCATTGTAACAATGTTTACTTTGCATCTTAATTCGGGTTGCAATTGCATTTTATCAATGTTCACAGGATACTTTTCATAGACTGACAGAATCACTTAAAATAGTATGGTGAGTATATTAAGCTGAAATGCGAAAAAATCAAATAACAGGTGACTGATATTTCTAATTCAGCCACTGAAAATATTAACTTATTGAGTTTAAGAACTTATGCAACAACTGATGATTTGTGGTATTGCTAAAAATCAACCACAATTATTAACCCAAATAAGTAAGGCCATTTTAGACTGTGGCGGTTACATCACAGATAGTCGTGCCACCGTATTTGGTCACACGCTATCGCTTAATTTACAAGTGACAGGCAGTTGGGATGTTATTGTAAAAATTGAGGATTCACTACCTCGTTTACAAAAACAATATCATTTCAATTTGGTCAGCGCAAGAACAGAAGCAAGGCAAATTGTGACTAATGTCATGCCGTATGCAATTGAAGTCATCGCTTTATATGACCCTAAAATTATTTATGAATTATGCCTATTTTTTAGTGAACGAAATATTGCTGTTGAAGAGCTTATCAGTCAACGTTACGTGCCAAGCCAAACTAATACACTCATGTATACTGTTTCGATGATGATTTTCATTCCAAATGATGACTCAATTGCACAGTTACGCAATGAATTTCTGGAATTTTGTGATGAACTCAATTTGGACGCAATTATCGCCCCAACTAAATAATGTTGTTATGATATTTTATAAAACAATGAGTTATAAGCTTACATTGTTTGGATTTGCTATAAATCATTGATTGTGAAATTTTAACGATTTAAGTTAATTG
>JAYQWJ020000559.1:0-15276 GCA_035829175.2 Candidatus Albibeggiatoa psychrophila | reverse complement strand
TTTTATTCTAAAGTGATTCATGTACAACAAGTCCACTTAAGCAGAAATATCGACTGGGGCTATTATTTAAACCAATATCACCGCTTTCATCAACATACAAGAAATACATGGCACATTCCTAAAAATTAGTTACTTAAATACTGGCTCAATTTATCCACCTGCTCAATCGCATTCCCCAAATAAGACGCTGGCGTGAGTTTTAATAAACGTTCTTTCTCTTCGACAGGAATATCTAAACTTTGAATAAACTGCTGTAAACGCTCTTGATCAATACCGCGTCCACGAGTCAAATCTTTCAATTTTTCATACGCTTCTTCAATCGCATAACGACGCATAACAGTTTGTACAGGCTCAGCCAACACTTCCCACGCATTATTTAAATCACGTTCTAAAATATTGGTATTCGCTTCAATTTTACTGATGCCCTTTAAACAAGACTCATACGCAATCATACTATGCGCCATGCCTACGCCTAAATTACGCAATACGGTTGAATCCGACAAATCACGCTGCCAACGAGAAATAGGTAATTTTTCACCAAGATGGGATAACATCGCATTGGCTAAACCCAGATTGCCTTCCGCATTTTCAAAATCAATTGGATTCACTTTATGTGGCATGGTCGATGAACCAATTTCGCCCGTAATCGCTTTTTGTTTGAAATAACCCAAAGAAATATAACCCCAGACATCACGACTGAAATCAAGCAAAATATTGTTAAATCGATTGGTAATGTCAAAGAATTCTGCAAGATAATCATGTGGTTCAATTTGTGTAGTGTACGGATTATAAGTTAAACCTAAACTTTCAATAAATCCTTTAGAAACCTCCGCCCATTTTACTTTTGGATAAGCCGAATAATGCGCATTGAAATTACCCACAGCACCGTTGAATTTACCTAAAATTTCAGTCTGTTGTAACTGTTTACGCTGACGATGCAAGCGATAAGCAAAGTTTGCCATTTCTTTACCCAATGTCGTAGGCGATGCGGTTTGACCATGAGTGCGTGATAACATTGGAACTTCTTGATAACGCTGAGCTAAAGCCGCTATTTTATCAATCACTTCGGTCATTTTAGGTATCAATACTTTGTCACGGGCTTCCAATAACATTAATGCATAAGACATATTATTAATATCTTCAGAAGTACAGGCAAAATGAATAAATTCGCTGGCTTGTTCTAATTCATCATCGCCTTCAATATTTTCACGTAAAAAGTACTCAACCGCTTTCACATCATGATTGGTGGTTCTCTCAATGTGTTTTACACGCAAGGCATTGTCTTCATTGAAATATTCAACCAAATTATTTAAAACCTTATCTCCATGCTCGCTAAATGCTTGAATCTCAGGAATATCAGCTTGTTGTGCCAACCATTGCAACCAACGGACTTCAACCAAAACCCTGTAACGGATTAAGCCATATTCACTGAAAATTTCTTGCAAATCTTTGGTTTTACTAGAATAACGTCCATCAATAGGAGAAATAGCAGAAAGGGATGTGAGTTTCATCATAATAATGTGTTTTAACTTTTTTAGAGTAATTCGGCAGGAATTTTAAATACGGTGGTTTCTTCTTCACCGTCCATGGTTTCAATCTGGGTTACGCCCCATGTTTTGAGCTGTTCTAACACCCGATTGACTAAGATTTCAGGAGCTGATGCGCCCGCAGTGACACCCACTTTAACTTGTTTCCGAAACCATTCTTGTTTTAAATCGGTCTCGTCTTGAATCAAATAGGATTGTATGCCTTGTAATGCACCAACTTCACGTAAGCGATTGGAATTAGAGCTATTTTGCGCACCAACCACCAATAAAATATCAACGGTTGCAGTTAATACTCTTACTGCATTTTGACGGTTTTGGGTAGCATAACAAATATCATTAAGATCAGGCCCTTGCACATTTGGAAAGCGTTGGATTAAAGCGGCAATTACATCGCGCGTATCGTCGACACTTAGCGTGGTTTGAGTCACGTAAGCCAATTTATCAGGGTCAGCAATGGTCAAATTCATGACTTCATCAGCCGTTGCCAAAATATGTACTGTGCCATTGACACAGCCGCGTGTGCCCTCAACTTCAGGATGACCTTGGTGTCCGATAATAACTAATTCATAACCTTGATTTATATAGCGTTTGGCTTGATTATGAACTTTAGTTACCAGTGGACAAGTGGCATCAATCACGGCGAGATTACGTTGTCCCGCTTGTTTCACCACCGCAGTTGCAACACCATGCGCACTAAAAATACACACTGAACCTGCTGGGACTTCTTCAAGCGTTTCGACAAAAATTGCGCCACGGCTTTTTAAATCATCAACCACATAACGGTTATGGACGATTTCATGTAAAACATAAACGGGGTGCGGATAACGTTGTAAGGCGCGTTCAACAATTTCGATAGCACGAACAACACCAGCGCAAAAACCACGAGGTTGGGCGAGTAGGACTTGCATTTATTTTTACCCGTGAATTAATGGACTTCTAAGAAGTGGACATCTAAAATGCTGTATAAAGGTGCATTATAATGAATCTGCGTACTAAATAAAATAGATGAAGGGTTTGCTCATGAATCAATATTCCACTTTAGATTATTTGATTATCAATTTCGACCAAGGTTTGCGCACTGTATTTGGGCAGCCTTTGGGGACAGCACGCCCTAATCCTGCGGATAAGCAAATGGATGCTGAGTTATCTGAGACGGAAAAACGTGAGGTGGTTGGTTTGATGCGGGTTAATCATTCGGGCGAAGTCTCGGCGCAGGCGTTGTATCAAGGTCAAGCCCTGACCGCGCATAGTGAAGAAGTGCGAAATAATATGCAGCAATCTGCTTGGGAAGAGAATGACCATTTAATTTGGTGTCAGAAACGGGTTGAAGAATTAGGCGGGCATACCAGTTTGTTAAATCCTCTTTGGTATGTTGGTTCGTTTACGATTGGTGCGGTTGCGGGTGCTGTGGGGGATAAATATAGCTTGGGCTTTGTGGCAGAAACTGAAAAGCAGGTTGTGAAGCATTTAGAAGAGCATTTAGAACGTTTACCACAACAGGAACAGAAAAGTCAGGCGATTTTAGAGCAAATGAAGGAAGATGAAGCGCATCATGCGACTTTGGCAATTAAATCAGGCGGTGTGCCATTACCTTCTCCCGTGCGTTGGATGATGGGTAAAATGTCAAAAGTGATGACAAAAACCACGTATTGGGTTTGAAATGTAACAATATTTTATGAGCCGTTTTGATAGGGTATTCACATTAAAATATAGCATGATTATCAATTTGTTATGGAGTCGGTAATTGTCTTGACTTTTTATTTTCGTTATATTTTTCAATGCGAAACGGAGCTTCTGGGCATGACTCCCAAATACAACTTGGGAATCAGAAGTAACGGCTCAGAGTGATTTATTTCGTATCAGCCGTATCAGTTTTTAAAACGCCATTTCCACAGAATCATCTTCAACCAAATCGCCTAATATTTCAAATAAGGCTTTGACTAAACGCGAAAACTCCAAAGTCATCATGGTTAAATCTGTTTGCTCATCGCCTTGTTCATCTTCTTGCTCAATATCCATGAATTTCAAACGTTTAATCCCAAAATTTTCATCTAAGATTAAATCCAAACGATTGTCCCAAGACAACGCTAAATATTCAACCATCTTACCTGTATTTAAATTTTCCTGTATTTCAGAAGACAATAAGTCCATTTGCTTACACGTTACAGACTCGCCCTCACTCGCCACTAATTTACAAGCATCTCCCAAAACAAACGAGGTTGGTGTCTCATTATTTTTCAACCATTGGGTCATTGTCAGCGAGGGTGAAACTTGAAATTGGGGTGAAACAGCAGGCAAACTACCCAACGTTGCACGTAAAAAACTCGATATATCTTCAGCCTTATTGCGGCTTGATGAATCAACAACCAGCCACTGATTTGTCATATCTAAATACAACACCACATCCGTATTTTTGGGTAACGCGCGGGGCAATAATGTTTGTGTCACCTGCTCCTTAATTTCATTACGTTCTTTGCGTCGAACATTGCGCAACTCAGCCGCTTCAATTTCTGCGACCTTATCATTGACAAAATCCCGAATCACCGAAGCAGGTAAAATCTTTTCCTGTATTCTTAAACGTAAAAAAATACAATTATTGGCCTCAAAAGTTAGCAGCTCACTATCTCTTAATGACGCGATCCAACCCATTGTTTTTAATTCATAATCACCGCAAGGACGGAATTGTTTTTGACTTAAGGCTTGGTGCAAACTTTCTGCATTGTGTTCAAGCGATTTTTGTAAAGTAAATAATTGTATATTTTTAAACCATTGAATATTCATCTAATAAAACTCTATTCTGCGGATTTGGCGGGTAAGGTGAAATAAAACACACTACCCGAGCCTTTTTCACTTTTAACGCCAACTCGACCATCGCAACGTTCAACAATTCGCTGCACAATTGATAGTCCTAAACCATGTCCTTCCACCCGCACTTGACTGATACGAGTAAAAGGTACAAACAAATGGCTCTGTTCTTCTTGGTCTAAACCATCACCATTGTCTCTAACCCAAAACTTGACGTGACCATCATCTAGTTCCGTCGAACCTAACTCTACTAACGGTGGACGACCGCCATATTTCAAGGCATTGGTAAAATAATTTGTCCAAACTTCTTCAATCCAAGGTGCATAACCCACAGCTTGATGCCAAGTATCAGGTAATTTAAGCGTTGCGCCAAACTCGTCACTCATGTGGGCTAAACGCTGCTCAACTTGATGAATAACATCAGCCATATTAATGACTTTCATATCAACAGCTTGTTTGCGGGAACTGGCAAGCAACAGTAATGAGCCGATAATATCCGTCATTTTATGCCCAGCTTGATCCACTTTTCCCAATAATTCAACCACTTCCCCTTCAAGTCCAAAATCTTCTTTCAGCATTTCAGTGTAATTGATAATCGCATTAATGGGGTTTTTTAAATCATGAGCAACGGTATGGGCAAAAGATTCTAGTTCTTGATTTTGCTGTTGTAATTCGCCATTTTTAACTTCTAAGGTTTTTTGCAATTGACGCAACATCAAATGACTATTAATCCTTGCTAGCACTTCTTCTTGCTGAATTGGCTTTGTTACATAATCCACTGCACCAGCATCAAAACCCTTAACTTTATCAACGGTTTCAGTCAATGCGGTCATGAAAATCACAGGAATATCTTTGGTTTCATCATTCGCTTTCAAACGGCGGCAGGTTTCAAATCCATCCAATTTAGGCATCATGACATCAAGTAAAATTAAGTCAGGTTTTGCCAGTGAAACTTGGTTTAGCGCATCTTCACCATCACGGGCAATCCGTACTTTAAAATTACAACTTTTGAGATAGCCAAATAGAACTTTTAAGTTAGTGGGGACATCGTCGACTAGCAGTAGGGTGCTAATATGCTCCTGTTCAATTGTCATTAATTGTTGCCTCAATTCATAATTTTTCAGTCATCAAGCCCATTCTACTTGAAAATATAGTGACTGTCGTTACAGTTTGCGTATTTTAACATGAGTTCGGCGTAATTTTTAAGCTTTGATAATAAATCATTTAAATAAATTAAAATGGGAATAAAAAATAGAAGTATATGACTAAAAGTCATCAGTAGGAGTGCAAGATTTATCTTGCCCGTGTTGCTGGTGTAAATTATGCCAGTTTGAAGTTTGAATTTAACAATAAATCACTGAAATAGACTTTTTTATACCAAATCTAAAAAGCGATGTTAAAATAAAATTGCTGTAATTCCGCGCCCCATAGTAATGTAATCCAGCCTGCTCCCACAAGAAAAGGTCCAAACGGTATCGGTATATTTTTATCGCGTCCCCAAATCAATATGAGTCCAACGCCAATCACAGAGCCAACCAGTGATGATAATAAAATGATGATGGGCAAAGCCTCCCAGCCTAACCATGCGCCCAATAAAGCGAATAGTTTAAAATCTCCATGCCCCATCCCTTCTTTGCCAGTAATGAGTTTGAAAATCCAATAAAATGACCACAAAGAAAGATAACCTACTATTGCACCGATAATACTCGATTCTAAGTTGGTAAACCCTTGAAAGAATAAGTTAAATATAATACCTAACCACAAAAGCGGCAATATAATTTGATCGGGCAATAATTGATGATCAAAATCTATCATACTCGCTGCTAATAACGCCCATGTAAAAATCAAGGCAAAGATTAAACTGACTCCATAGCCCAACTGCCAGCAGACAATCAAACCTAAAAGTGCGGTAAAAAACTCTATCAATGGATAACGAAAAGAAATACCTATTTTGCACTGAGAACATCGAGCACCTAAAAAAATATAGCTTAAAATCGGGATGTTTTCCCAAACACGGATGCGATGCTGGCAATGAGGACAATGTGAGGCAGGAATATTTAAATTAAACTTTTCCTTAGAGTCGGAAGGGCAGTTTTCAGCAGATAAGGATAAATATTCTTGGCATTGTTGGCGCAGCTCGTTAAACATCATAATAGGCAAACGATGAATAACCACATTTAAAAAACTACCGACAATCAAACCAAGCAAACCTACAGCAAAATATAGCATCATAGGTTCATGTTCTAAGGTAAAAAAAAATAAACGAACGGTAGAACCTAGTTCAGCTATAAAATCCATAAAATCATCCTAAATACATACTTTGAGATTGAAAATAATAAGCAAAACAATGCTTAAATAACTTCACCCATTTTAAAGATAGGCATATACATCGCTAAGACTAAACCACCAATAACAACACCTAAGAACGCCATAATCATAGGTTCCATCATGGCACTAATTTTTTCAACCACTGCATCGACTTCTTCTTCATAATAATCAGCAACTTTAGCTAACATTTTGTCAATCGCACCTGATTCTTCACCAATCTGCACCATTTGTATCACCATATTAGGCCATACAGCACCACAATCCCGCATACTATCTGCTAATGCTGTTCCTGTGGAGATGTCATTTTTCATTTTCATCACAGCGTCATAATATACAATATTTCCTGTCGCACCAGCAACGGAGTCCATTGCTTCAACCATTGGCGTACCTGCTGCAAACATGGTTGACATGGTACGCGCAAAACGTGCAATAGAAGATAAACGAATTAATGCACCAAAAACAGGTATTTTTAAAGACAGTCGCTGCATTGCATCATTAAATTTTTTCGAGCGTTTATTAGCTTCTTTAAATGAAGTTTTAAGCGCGAAAACAACAACCAGTACGTGCAACCAATATGCCTTTAACAAATCAGACAAATGCACCACAAATGCAGTTAAGGCAGGAAGGTCTGCACCAAAGCCCGAGAATAAATCAGCGAATACAGGCACAACGAAAATAAGCAAAATAGCACTTACACCCGCAGCAACCACAAGAATTGACATAGGATAACTCAAAGCACCTTTGATTTTTTTCTTAATGGCTTCTGATTTTTCTTTATATGCCGCTACTTTATTAAGCAATGATTCTAAAATACCCGCTTGTTCACCCGCTTCAACAAGGTTGCAAAACAGAGTATCAAATTGTTCTGGATATTTACGCAACGCATCAGCTAATGTACCACCCGCTTCAATGTCAACTTTTAATGCCATAATCAATTTTTGCATTCTAGGGTTTTCATGCCCTTCCCCTACAATATCAAATGATTGCAGTAGCGGCACACCTGATTCCATCATGGTGGTTAGTTGGCGGGCAAATAAGGCAATATCACCGGGACTAATAGGCTTGCCACCGCCGCCGCCGCCAAATAAGGCTTTAGGTTTCTTTTTTACCTTAATACCAAGAATACCTTCACGGCGTAACATTGCCTTAACAATAGTGTCACTTTTACCCGCACGCTCACCTTTTACTTTTTTTCCTGATTTATCTTTGCCTTCCCAGACAAACATGATGGAAGTATTTTTTTTGGCAGCCATGTTTTAATCCTTGGTAACAACGCGATTAATTTCCTCAAGTGAGGTAACGCCCTCAATTGCTTTTTTTAAGCCTGATTTGCGTAAGTCTGGAATGCCTTCTTTTTCAGCTTGGTCAGCTAAGTCAACCGCATTCTTGCCGTCCATAATTAAACGTTTCATTGCTTCTGAAATTGGCATGACTTGATAAATACCTACCCGTCCTTTGTAACCTAAGTTATTGCATTTTTCACAACCACCGGGACGTATTGCATAAAGTTTAAAATCAGGGTCTTTTAATTGAGCTTCGGTAAAGCCTTCACTTTTTAGTGTGGCTTCAGGGATTTTCTGTTCTTCTTTACAATGTGGGCATAAACGCCGTGCCAAACGTTGTGCCATAATCAAGTTAACTGAAGATGCAATCGCAAATGCAGGCAAACCCATATCAATCATACGAGTTAAGGTTTGGGGGGCATCATTGGTATGCAGTGTTGACATTACCATGTGACCCGTACTCGCGGCTTTAATCGCAATACCACCGGTGTCATAGTCACGAATTTCACCCACTAGAATAATGTCAGGGTCTTGGCGTAAGAATGCTTTCAGGGCTTTAGGAAAGTTCATCCCTGTTTTTTCATCAACTTGCACCTGATTTACACCCGGTAAGTTAATTTCTACAGGGTCTTCTGCCGTTGAAATATTAACCGCCTCTTTATTCAAAATATTAATACCCGTATACAGCGATACCGTTTTACCACTACCCGTAGGCCCTGTAACCAACACCATACCATAAGGTTTTGCTAAGGCTTCTAAATATAAGCGTTTTTGATCATCTTCATAACCCAACTTATCAATATCTAAGTTAGCGGCAGAAGAATCCAAAATCCGCATAACCACTTTTTCACCCCATAATACTGGCATGGTGCTGACACGGAAGTCGATAGATTTACTTGCTGAGAGCTTTAATTTAATCCGACCATCTTGTGGCACGCGGCGTTCTGATACATCTAAACGAGACATGACTTTAATCCGCGCTGAAATTTTGCGCTGTAAAGTAATGGGAGGATTTGCTACAATTCGTAAAATACCATCCACCCGAAAACGCACTCGGAAAAACTTTTCATAAGGTTCAAAATGTAAATCTGACGCACCCATTTTAATCGCATCAAGCAACATCTTATTCACAAACTTAACAATCGGCGCATCTTCAACGGCTTCCTTATCATCCTCGTCCTTCTTATCCTCCTGCTCATCGACTAACTCAATATCGCTCAGACCATCTTCTAAATCTTTCATCGTATCATCAAACAATTCTAATGAACGTTCAATGACTTTCGTCAATTTATCATCCTCTACAATCACTGCTTCGGTATTCATTTTAGTGTGAAACCGAATATCGTCTAAGGCGGCCAAATTGGTTGGATCAGACATTGCCACAAACATACGATTACCGCGTTTAAAAATAGGCAATGCAGAATATTGTCTGAGCAATCGTTCATCAATGCTTTTAATCATCTCAGGATTGAGTTCGATGCTATCAATATCAACTAAAGGTGCGCCGAACTCTTCTGCTGCCGCACGGGCAACATCTCGACTCGATGCTAAGTTATTTTTAACCACGTAAGATACGAAGGGCGTGCGTTCAGCTAAAGCCTTTTCAAATGCGGCCTCAGCATCTTCTTCTCTTAGTAATTTTTCATTGACTAATTTACGCGCCAATCCGGTTAAAATAATTTTTGATTTGGAAACTGCCATTACGCGCTCTACCCGAATGCTTTAAACCAATTAGGCCTAACTATAGTGTATTTTAAAAGAAACTGCATAATTTTGATTAAGGTCATACCTGCATTGTCTTGTCAGCATGCAAGATTTATTACCATTTTATTATTTATTTTTAACTGCTTGCCCTAGCCACGCCAATTAAGAATAAAAAGCAGGACAACTTAATTAAACCTGTTTAATGAAATTATGTAACAAATCGTGTCCGTGCTGCGTTAATATTGATTCTGGGTGAAATTGTACACCTTGAATTGCAAAATTTTTATGACGCATCCCCATAATTTCATCTTGTTGCCCATCTTCAGTTTGAGTCCATGCAGTGACTTCTAATTCTGATGGTAAAGTGTCACTAGCGACGACAAGTGAATGGTAACGGGTTGCAATAAATGGATTATCTAAACCTTTGAAAACACCCTGATTATTATGATAAATGGCTGAGGTTTTTCCGTGCATAATATGATTTGCATGAATAATCTTTCCATTAAATGCTTGCCCAATACTTTGATGACCTAAACACACACCTAATATAGGTATTTTACCTGCAAGCTGTTGAATTAAATCAATAGAAATGCCTGCTTGTGAAGGCGTACAAGGTCCGGGTGATACCACAACATGATCAGGGGCTAACTCACGGATTTCATCAATCGTGATTTGATCGTTGCGAACCACTTTAACCTCAATATTCAATTCGCCAAAATATTGAACCAAATTATAGGTAAAAGAGTCATAATTATCTATCATTAATAACATAGCATCACCTTAACCCACTTTCTGCAAATCATTGGCTGCCATCGCAACGGCTCTAAATACGGCACGACCTTTATTCATGGTTTCTTGCCACTCATTTTCAGGCACAGAATCAGCCACAATACCCGCGCCGACTTGTAAATGTAACATTTCATCCTTAATCACAGCCGTTCGGATTGCAATCGCCGTATCCATATCTCCATGCCATGCGATATAACCCACCGCACCGCCATAAACCCCACGTTTAACAGGTTCAAATTCGTCAATAATTTCCATCGCCCGAATTTTTGGCGCACCGCTTAATGTGCCCGCAGGAAAAGTCGCTTTTAGCACATCAATCGCACTTAAATCAGGTTTTAACTGTCCCGTCACGTTAGAGACAATGTGCATGACATGAGAATAACGTTCGACAATCATTTTTTCTGTAAGCTTAACGCTGCCAATTTCAGCGACACGACCGACATCATTCCGTCCTAAATCAATCAACATGATATGCTCTGCAAGCTCTTTGGGGTCTGCAAGCAAATCTTGTTCTAATTCAATATCTTCAGCTCTGGTTTTGCCGCGTGGGCGAGTTCCTGCAATCGGACGCACGGTGACTTCATTATCTTGAAAACGCACCAAAATTTCAGGTGACGAACCAACAATATGAAAATCATCCAAATCAATATAAAACATATAAGGCGATGGATTAAGATAGCGCAAAGCTCGATAAATATTCAATGGCGGAATCGCGCAAGGTAAAGACAATCGTTGCGATAATACCGCCTGCATAATGTCGCCTTCAACAATGTAATGCTTAGTTTTTTCAACTGCTTGTTTAAATTCTTCGTAGCCAAAACCTGTTTTAAAATCAGATTCGTCAATATTATAGGCCGTCGTTTTTGCTTGTTGTGGCAATGGCTGTTTTAACTTTACAACGAGTTGGTCTAAACGGGACTCAGCTTGTTGCAACGCATTTTCTTGTTCAGGATTAGCATGAACGACAAGAAAAATTTCGCCTTTTAAATTATCAAATATCAGCACTTCATCTGATACCATTAGCAAAATATCAGGATTGCCAAGCGGGTCATTTTGTGGCTGACTTTTCGCTAAACGCGGCTCAATATAACGCACCGTATCATAGCCAAAATAACCCACTAAACCACCTGTAAACGGCGGGGTTTCAATATATTCTTCAGGTACTTGGTAACGCTGTTGAAAACTTTTAATCCATTCTAAAGGGTCTGTAGTTTGAATCGTTTCAATCGTTTCGCCATGTTCAACAATATGAATTTCATGCCCATAAATTTTGACCACTGTTTTGGCAGGCAAGCCAATAATTGAATAACGTCCCCATTTTTCACCACCTTGCACTGATTCGAATAAATAGGAATACGCGCCGTCAGCTAGTTTAAGATAAGCACTGAGCGGCGTATCCAAATCCGCAAGCACTTCACGTAGCACAGGAATGCGATTGTAGCCTTGTTTTACAAGTTCTGAGTATTTTTCTGGGGTCATGTTGGCAACTAACAGTTAACAATGAACAACTAATAAATAATACAACATATTAGCGTAACGTATGCAGTACGTCCAATCCGTTTTTTAGCAATATATGATTTAAAGTCGGGGTTTAAATGATGCTGCAAGAATCTAAAACTTATCTTTGATAGTTCAAGCTATTTTTATTAATCAATATAATTACAAAGGTTTATCAATATCCCGCAGATAGGTTTTAGAATAGCCGCCCAATGTTAGCAAACCGCAAACATAAGTTTATACCACTATTATTGAGCTGTTTTAAGGGATGAGTCAATTTTAGAAATTTGTATCGTTATGACGTTGCATAGTATTGTTATAACTAGAAATCATTTTTATGAAAATATATTATTTAAAATAACAGCTTAAACAGAGTTCAGCTTGATGTTAAAACTTGGTAAAATAAGCTATATAAAAAATCAAAAAAATTGTTGACACACCAAATCTAAAATGTTTAAATACGCACTTCTTTTGGCCAGATAGCTCAGTCGGTAGAGCAAAGGACTGAAAATCCTTGTGTCGGTGGTTCGATTCCACCTCTGGCCACCATCTTAATATTCCCTCTTTTTTCAAAAAAATCCCATTTAAAATACCCAAATTTAATTTACACATTCGTTTTCTGCAAATTCTAATAATGTTTCTCTTGAATGCCAAAATTCTCGGCAATCTCCAACTAAAAATAATGAACCTGTAACCGCAATCACATCATTTGTATCAGCTTGATTTAGCGCGTATTTTATTGCGGCAATCGGCTTGTCAACGACAGTCAGCATTTCTGGATTCAATAGCGCATTATTTTTTATCAACAGTTGCTTTAATTCTTGGGCGGGAATCGCTTGCCAAATGCCTTTATCTAAAAATTGAGTGATAATAATTTGTTTGGCTTGAAGTTGTCGAATCAGTGGAAAAATGTCCTTATTTAGCTCTTTGCCTATTTTCAACGCAAAAACCAAAATAATGTCTTTATCCATCTGTTTCAAATGAGTGAAAAAACTGCTTAATTTATCAGGATTATGTGCGCCATCTAATAACACTATAGGCTCTGATTGAATCTGTTCCATACGACCTGAAATAAAAGCTTTTTGCAAACCTGTTTTCACAATATCGGCTTTAGGTTTTGCTTGATTCATCTTCATAAATGTTTCATAAACCATGACCGCACAGGCTGCATTATGGGCTTGAAATTGACCACGCAACGATAATGATAAATCTTGATAGCAATGTGTTGGCGTTGCAATTGAAAGTTTATCTTGTTGATAAAAATATGAAAAATCTCGATTTAATAGCAACAAATTTGTTTTAACCGCTTTAGCTTTGGCACGCGCAATCGCCACCGTCGTATCTTGGCTAAAACCACAAATCGTGGTCGTATGCGGTTTGATAATCTCGACTTTATCCGCTGCAATCAATTCAATCGTATCGCCTAAAATTTCCGTATGGTCTAAGCCAATACTGACAAGAACTGAAATCATTGAATTTAAAACATTTGTTGCGTCTAATTTACCACCCAATCCAACTTCAATAATCGCCACATCCACTTGATGCCATTTGAATAACATTAGTCCCAAAGCTAGTTTCACTTCAAAATAACTCGGCAAGCCCAAACCTGTTTGCGTCGCAACTTCAGGGAATATAGGTTCGATTTGCTTGTAAATTTCCAATAATTCTGTTGTTTTAGCAGGAGAATGGTTAATTTTCCATGTTTCATTCAATATTTGCAAATAAGGTGATAAAAAGAGACCTGTTTTATAGCCTTGTGCTTGCAACAAACTAGCAATAAATGTCGAGCTTGAACCTTTGCCCGATGTGCCACCAACATGAATAATTGTGAGTTTATCTTGAGGATTACCAAGTAATTCCAATAATTTTTTAATCCGCTCTAGTCTTAAATTGCTGCTTGCTTCAAATTTAAAATCACTGATTAAACCTTCCAACTTTTGATTTAATATATTATATTTTTCAATTAATTCCATGTTTCAGCCTTTTTTACAAAATGCAAAATTGATGATTTATTCAAATTTCTTAACTAATTGTCCAATCGTTAGAGCATAAGGTTTATTTCTTTGTAAAATCTCAGGTAAGTTGTCAATGGCTTGTTGCGCTAATTTTAAGTTTGCAAATTGTCCATATACAATTCCCCACAAGGCTTTATCTGCTTGGTAATAAGGGTGTAAATTTTGTAAAAAAGGTTCTAATTGTGTTTTTTGTAATAAACGTTCAATTTCTATATTTTTATCGCCATAACTTTGCATTACTTGCAAGGTATAATAGTGCATCGGTGTTTGTTCAAGCCATTGTTGTGTCATCATTATTTTATTTTGAATCGAAGTCACTACCATCGGTGTTTCTGTCGGCGTTTTAGTTGGTAATTTAAGTGGTATTTCTGAGCGCGGAAGTAAGAATGCAGGTTGTTGCGGCGTATTGAAATAGTTGAAATAAAAATAAACGCCTGCTCCAAGCAAAATCATTAACAAAAACAGAATCAAATAACGCCCTGTATTTTTTAGCGCGTAGCCACTATCTTGCACCGCCATTCTGACATGTTTTGCAGTGACAATGTGCTTATTTTCAGAAAATGCCGCTAATAACGCTTTATCGGCTAAAATATTCAATCTACGCATTAATCCTTCAGATATTTTATACAAATAACGCAATGCACTTTTAGAAAAAATAGGCGGTCCGCGATAGCCTGCGGCATATAAACGAAAGTGTAAATAATCCCCAATATCTTGATATTTAAGGGCTGGTAAATATAAATGATGGGTGATGCGTTCTTTTAATTGACGAATATGTTCAACACTTAAATTGACATCAAGTTCAGGCTGACCAAATAAAACAATTTGTAATAATTTATCTTTTGTAGTTTCTAAGTTACTGAGTAGGCGGATTTCTTCCAAGGTTTCTAACGGCATATTTTGCGCTTCTTCGACGAATACCACTACTTGTTGTTGAGCTGCATGTTTTTCTAATAAAGCCATTTGTAATTGCTGCATCACTTCTAAGCGAGAACTTTGCATATTTATGGGTAATTTCATCTCCAATCCAATCGCGTGTAATATCATGTCTGGCGATAAATGTGGGTTGGCTAAATATACAATTTCAATATTATTAGATAATTTTTGTTCCAACATTCGACATAACATTGTTTTGCCACTGCCGACTTCGCCGACGACTTTAATCATGCCTTCACCCTGCTGAATTGCATAAATCAACGCTTCCAGCACCAAGCCTCGATGACCACCTGTATAAAATAATTGTGTATCTGGGGTGATTTTAAATGGAGGAAAATGTAAACCAAAATGCTCGTAGTACATTAGGAAATC
>JAYQWJ020000558.1:0-7627 GCA_035829175.2 Candidatus Albibeggiatoa psychrophila | reverse complement strand
ATAATAGCATAGATTAATATAGATTTCAAGTTGCTGTTATTACCCCCTATTGAGACGGTTCAGTATCCTATCACAATTTGATATTTTTTTGATTTAAGAACTGCTCTGTAACAATCATTCTAATGGGATTTATTTAATTTCTATACATTTTCTATAGCAGCGTATCACGTTAAACAGAATTGACTACACTATTACCAATAGGCAACCAAACATCAAACATTGCGCCAGAACCATCGGGGTGATTTGTGGCTTTAACCAATCCGCCGTGATAATTAACAATCAAACGTACCATATACAATCCCAAACCCAAATGCGGTTCTTTTGCATCAGTAGATTGACGGAGTGAAACCATTGACTCAAATAAACGTCCTTGCATACCCTCTGGAATATTTGTCCCACGATTGAGCACGGATAAATGAGCAGTGCCACGTTCTTGCACTAATTCCACTCGAATTGCTTGTTTTTCATCAGAAAAATCTACCGCATTAGAAATCAATTTATCAAACATTTGCGCAATCAAATCAGGGGCAACATAACTCACAATCGGCTGGTTTGGTAATACAGAGTGAAAGCGTTGCTCAGGATAAGCCAAACGATAGCCCGCAATGCAATTACTTATTAAATCTTTTAAATCAACCTGTTCACGTTCCGCGTCTTGCAAAGCTTGCTCTAAACGAGTCGCCTCACTTAAGCGGGTAATCGTGGTATTTAAACGTTCAATGCCTTGCTTAGCACGATCAATATATACCATTGAAGGTTCTGACAATTCTTGCTCTAACTCTAAATTTTCCAATGAAGAACGAACCACAGCAATAGGCGTTCTTAATTCATGCGACAAACGACTTGCCATGCCTTCCAAATAATTATTATATTGATGTAATTTTTCTAAAATACTGGAAAAACTGCGTGATAAATCACCAATTTCATCTTTTGCATCAGAACCAATTTTAGTCACAGTTACACGTCCATTCACATCAATGGCGGTTTCAGCTTGATTGCGTAAATGACGTAGGCGAATAGATAAACGGCTGGCAAAAACCAACAGTAACAAGGTGACAACAGTAAATAACAATAGGGTTTTATTAAATAAATTAGCGATGGCTTGGCGTTGAACGGTTTGAATGCTATGGCTGGTTTCTTCAACCATGACTGCGCCAATAACCTGATTTTGATTACTAATCGGATACACTGCCGAAACGATAACCGCTTTATCATTATTGGTAGAATGCCAACGCACATCAGGCTGACCATTTAAAGCATATTGAATTTGTTGATAATACAGCCCATCATCTTGGCGATTACCATCAATGCGTTTCGAGGCTGGAGGCAATAATAAACTAAATAATTCGTCTAATGGATGTTCGTTTAATTCTCGATATAAATCACCATAAGAAGCTAAAATACGTCTTTGCTTGTCTAAAACCCAAACTCTGCGCCCCGGTGCATTGCCTAAAGCTTGAATAATTTGGTTGATTTTCGGCGATTCTACATAAATATGCCCCGTTTTATCACTTTGCTCAATGCCAACATTGGCAACCAAAGCTTTTAACTGATGCGTTTCTTTATCATCAACATCACCAATTGCAAAACTAAAACGTTCACCCATAAGGTTTAATGGAATCCGAATTTCAATAATATAACCGTCTTCATTTTCCGCCCAAGTACCCTGAATGCGCCGTTCAGAATTGGATAGCAATGTATCATTATAAGTAGAAACCCTATAAGCATTGACCCAACCTGCTTGAGAGGGTGCGATAACATAGTGGTGTAAATGTTGTTCATTATCTTGAATCATTATTTGCAAATGGTCGCTATGATTCAATTCCAAATCACCTTGATTGCGATAAACGATAGATTTGTCTTTGACAATAAACAGGTTATACAAAGAGCCACGATAAGTGCCTGTAATATGTTGAAATGAAACGGATTCTCCATCATCATCATTTTCTATCGCTGGGATTGAATATAAAGTATGTTTTTCTGTATAATTCTGGGCTTCAGACAAATAATCATCCCAATCGCTGGGATTGCCATCTAAATGAAATGCAATTCTAAATTGACGCACATCTGCAATAGGTTTGTAAAATTCAACAACATCATTGAGTTGACGATTGAATAATTCAGGTTGATTGTGTAATACGCTGGCAAGGGCGTGAGAGGCATCTTTTAAGGAGGTTTCGAGGTTATCGCGTAAATATTTTTCCATTTCTAATACATATTCATAACCCACATAAGGAATGCTAAATAAGGTTAGAGATAATAATAATACTTTACTGCGAATTGTTAAACTCATTGTCCATCCTCAGACTTCCAGCGATAACCCATGCCGTAAATTGTTTCAATTGCAAAAAACTTAGGGTCGATGGTTAAGAATTTTTTCCGAATCCGTTTAATGTGTGACGTAATGGTGCTGTCATCAACTTGCACATTGGCTTCTTTCATCAATTGGTCACGTTGTTTCACATGTCCCGGATAACGGGCTAAAGAATAGACAATCCAAAATTCAGTAAGGGTTAAATCAACCGTCAAGTTTTTCCAAGTAATCGTGAGGCGGTTGCTATCAATACTCAATGAACCACGCTCAATTAAGCTATCGTTTGAAGCTGGCATCCGCAATGCGTCCACTCGTCGAAATAAAGCCGCAATTCGGGCTAACAAATGCGGCATACTAATATCTTTATTCAAATAATCATCAGCCCCTAAGCGCAAACCTGACACCGTATCAAATTCATTATCACGCGCGGTCAAAAAAATGATAGGTAAATAATGTGACATGGCTCGAATATCACGGCATAAATCAAAACCACCTTCCACTTCATCTTCTAAACCAATATCCAATAATACCAGTTCAGGCAAACGGGTTTGAAATGCAGTCAATGCTTGTGGACGATTAATATAAGTATTAACATCATAACCTTGTCTACGAAGTACTACTGCATAATTTTCTCGAATTGCAGGTTCATCTTCGACTATGGCAATTCGTCTTCCCATCTTTATTTCCAAGATTTCAATTATTAATTATCAATTATCAATTAACCACGCATAATTATCAATGTTGTTCTAAATGCAAGCTTATTATTTTATTGCTGGGTTGGCTTCATAAATGAGATCGAATAGATGCGCCTTACTCGATTTTTATCACGTTGCATACGCATTAGCATTACGCTAAGCTCGCATAAAAGTGTTACAAGCACAAGATAAATTTTGCATTCTAATCACTTAGGATTTTTTCCAGCAACATTTTTTCTTAACTTAACGGCGATGCGTCACATATTGAGCATGAAATGAATCAATTATTGGAAACGATTAAATGTATTGATGGCAAAGCCCAAAATTTAGTTTGGCATCAAAAGCGTTTTAATCAAACCCGTCGACAATTATTTGACTGTCAACAGGAAATAGATTTGTCTGTATTATTTAAACAAGCGCCTGCAATAGGTGTTTATCGATGTCGTCTGTTATATAGGCAGCACATTGAAAAAATAGAATTTATGCCATATCAAACTCCAACATTACAGCGTTTTAAATTAATTGATGCAAACGAGTTAGATTATTCATTTAAATATGCTGACCGCCAAGCACTTAATGAATTGACCGCGCAGAAACAACAGGCTGATGAGATTATTATCATAAAAAACAAGTTAGTAACAGATAGTGCTATTGCGAATATTGCTTGTTGGGATGGGAAGGCTTGGCTCACGCCACAGAATCCATTGTTGCAGGGAACAACTCGTGCACGATTATTAGCAGAACACAAAATAATACCCGCTACGATTTATGCCCATGAAATAAAACAGTTTGAAAAAATTGCGTTATTAAATGCGTTACTAGGTTTTTATATTATTGAATTCCCTGAAATATTTTAAGCTTAGAATGTAAGACAATCGCATTAAAATTTAATTCTTTAAAAATCAATCAACTAAAAAAGCAAGAGAAGTGTTTTTTGCGTGACTATAAAACGTCACATTCTTAACTTGTTGATTCTATAATAAATTAAAAATCATGCCAAATTTAAATATAATTGCCCTACATGTATGTTACATTGCTCTCTGAAAATTGTGGAGCTTAAGACTTGTGCTCAGTCGGATGCTCTTCCTCAGAATTATCAATTAACAAGGAATCCCAATCTTCTTTCCGGTACGTGATACCCAAATTAGCCGCCATTGCGACGGAATAAACCCCAACCAACGCTACCAGTGGCACACCAAGGAATAACACTCCTGTGAAATTAATCGCGGTTGGTACGAGTGCAGCCATTGCAAGTTGGTTCTGTGATTTTTCATGGCGTTTGCCAAGCTCGAATACGGCATCCAACCGAGTCAAAGACCCATCATTTAAGATAATCTGCGCACTATCCACAGCAATGGCTGATGCACCCGTCATCGAGATTGAGACATGAGCACGACGCATCGCAAGCGCATCATTGACCCCATCACCAATAAAACAAACCTTGCGTCCTTCATCACACAGCTCAGCGATTCGATCATGTTTCTGTTCGGGTAAGGTGCGTGAAAACCAAGTATCAATCCCCAGTGACTCAGCAAGCCGACGGGTAGGCTCTTCCTCGTCACCACTCAACACCATGACCTCCATTCCACGCGCATGAAGTCGATCAATGAGTTCCTGAGTTTCTGAACGCACTTTTGGAACAAGCTCGATAGCCCCTGCATAGCGTCCATCCACGGCAAGATGCACAACCGTATAGCCCGCAGTTTCAGATTCATTAGTTTGTGTTTCGATCGATTCAGGTATCTCAATATCGTTGTTGATGAGTAAGCGGCGACTACCGAGTAACACCAGCATTTCATCAATAACCAGCTTCAGTCCAAGACCTGCTTGGAAAGAGGGCTCTTCAACTACGATATTAGATAAATCAATCCCTTTAGCAACAGCACCTTCAACAATCGCGCGAGCAATGGGATGTTCATGCCCAAACTCGGCAGCCGCAGAAATCTTCAATAATGTAATGTGCTCAAAGCCTTCAACAGGATGGAGTTCGCCAAGTGCAAAGCTGTCATGAGTGAGTGTGCCCGTCTTGTCGAATACGACCGTATTGATGTCTCCGAGCAAATCAAGTGAGCGACCATCTTTAATCAAAATCCCGTTGTCAGCCGCCGTGCGCAACATCCGCAACATTGCCGCTGGACCAAACACCCAGACCAAATCAAAGCTGTTACTCCAAACACCACTGACTGCACCGATAGGCCCCCATGCTACCATGCCTAACGCACCTAAACCCAGCGTTGGAACAATTGAACGATCAGCCATCTCTTGACTACGCACATCAAGATTTTGCTCATAAGATTGCATGTCTGCAATAAGTGTTTCCAAACGGGCTGCCTTGGTTTCTGTGCCAGTGTGTTCCGCCTGAACCAATCCTCTCCCGCTAACGACCATTGCCCCAGCAAGAACCTCTTCGCCAACTGCAATCTCAACCAGTCGAGATTCTCCAGTAAACATACGATTATCAACCATGAGTACGCCTTCGATAATCTGACCATCCACGGGAATTGGTCGACCGGGACGCACCACCACCAATGTACCTTCTTTAACTTCGTCTAGTGGAATTTCAATCTCGACACCATCCGTCAAAACCCAGACATTTTCACTCCAATCACTAATTGCCAAACTAAGGCTTTCCTCACCTTCTTTGCGAGTCTTAAGCACCAGATATTTGCCGCCGAATACAATCATATTGGCAAGCCCAACCGCAGCCAAGTATCCTGTCGCCAACAACATGCCTGATGTAATAGTCAATAATACCTTGAATCCAAATTTACGTTCATTGAGATATTCCAGCCAAGTTTCACGCACCAACAATACGCTTGGGAATAGAGCGAGCGGGACGGCTATGAATATCAACGGGGGCATTAGAGTACTCGCCATTGCAAGTCCAGACCCCACAACTGAGATCGCAGTCAGACGACCGAGATAGCCAAGTTCTGCATCTACATCTACAACAGGTGGGTTTTTTTCCACAATCGCAGTGCTAGGCTGAGGTTCAATATCAAGCTCTTGTTTTGCGTTTTCATTCGCGACATCGGTAAATTTATTACCTTTTTTTACTACTTCTTTGAAATAGTCACGAAATTGCTCAGGATCGAAGTTGTAAAATGTGCCGCCTTGACTAAAGTGAAGCAAGAACACTTTTCCAACCGCATAAGTCATAGGTCCTGTGACCAGCGGGCCTACCACCAGTTTCACCAAGTGACCTACACCGGGAATAAACCCAAGTAGTGAGCTTGCGGGGCGCAAGGCTAAGACGGTTGCACCACCATTAACCAATGAGGAAATTCCTGCACGAGCAGTCTCAGTTCGGAATTCAATATCGTAATGTTCGGCGAGACGACGCAACATATTGAGCGTGACACCCGAAACCGCAGCAAAATCAACCAAAGGGATAGGTACACCTCCCGCTGCTGCTGCTAGCATTGCGTGCTTCCGAACAATCCATTCTCCTTTCTTAATGCTCGGTAATTCATTTACCTTGGAGTTCATTTTATTTGGTGGAATGGTTTTTTTCTGCGTCATTGGTTGATTCTATGTTTGATGGCAAATCTGTTAAATCTAGGAAACAATCATTCCCAGTGCTCATGAGCCGTTTCAGCAAGATTGAACCAGCCCTAAGAAATTCCCTAGGGTTGATACACGCCAATTTCATCGACATTTATGTTCCCATGGAAGTGCGCGAGATTACCATGAGAGGGTATGAAATTCAACAGCATAACCTGCGACCCTTAACTCTCAATTTTAATGGTTCGGATGTTTTTTATAACTATTTGTTTTGCAATATATTTAAAACGCCATTTAAATCAAAAATATTTTACTTTTCAAATAATTATAATTTCAGGTTGTGATGTTTTTAAAAAATGTCTGGGATATTGATTTCTGCTGTTTTTTGCATCAATGGCTTATGTTAATTATTCCATTCTTGGCGTATAGAATCTCGGTTTAATGCTAACCATTGTAATGCCATAATTGCTGGCGCATACATGATTTTCCCTTGATTTAACATTTGCATTGCTTGTTGATAGGACATGACATGCACTTTAATGTCTTCGGCTTCAGCTTCCACACCGTGTAGCCCAGAAATATTACTTGCATCCACTTTGGCGCAGTAAAGTTGGGTGGTTTCGGATACAGCTCCGGGACTGACAAAAAAATGATAAATCGGTTTTAAAGCTAAAATGTCACAACCCGCCTCTTCCTGCATTTCACGATGTGCGACTTGTTCTGTTGATTCATTGGGTTCAATAATTCCTGCAACGATTTCAAATAACCAAGGCGGATTATGCTCAGCAACCATCGCTCCCGGTCTGAATTGTTCGATTAAAACCACTTTATCAGTCACAGGATCATAAGGTAACACCGCAACGGCATGTCCACGCTCAAGCACTTCTCGTAATAAATCATCACTCCAGCCACCAGCAAATAAAGTGTGTCTTAATTTATAACGATTCAGCGTGAAAAACCCAGCATGACAAGTGATTTTTTCCAGAACTTCTACTTTTTTATCGGTCATTGCTTATAGCCATTATTTGGTTTGAATAGTCTGTAAGTATACGGCGAAAAGCTTTAACTCTATATTTAGATGGCAATAAAGTCTCTCAACATTATTCTTCATTAA
>JAYQWJ020000557.1:0-3625 GCA_035829175.2 Candidatus Albibeggiatoa psychrophila | reverse complement strand
GCTTATTGCAAAAAAAAGGTCTTTTAGATGAAACCAACCTATCTATAGCGGTAAGTGCGATTATTCCAGACTGGCTTGATGGTAGCCATTCAAGTGAGCATCCAAATGGATATAATGAGGATTGGCAGTGCAAAATGTTTAGAAAGGCGGTTAGTCATGTTGGGGGTGCATCATGAGCGCATCAATCCCAACAGCTGCTTTAAGAAGTGCCACGCCACGCCACGGCGTACCTAGTCAAGTATTTGTAGAACAAGCTAGCAATGTGATGAAACAAATCATTTGTGGGTATAATGATGCTAGCAATGCAAATAATGATGGTTTTCAAGAAAGCACAATACCTTATTATATAGCACTTGCCATGGGCAATGCCTATCGAAAATCCCAAATCAACGCTCGCAATGAGCAGCATAGCGTCAAATACAATAAGGATGTCAAAACCACTGGACGGTATCCAGATAGTGGCGATGTGGACGCAAACAACCTAGCGCAAACCCCTAATAATGACAATGCAGATTACATTGATAACCTTAATGAGTTACTTGACTATGGTGACGATGCGCAAAACGACTTTAATGATGCCTATGCGGATTATCGCAATAGCGATGAATGCCAAGCGGATAACCAAGCCCTTGATAATTTTTTATTGGATAAAGTTAACGAGCGTTACGATTTCAAGGATGCTCATAAGAAATTGCTTGATGGTCTAATAGTTTTGGATGTCATAGAAACGGACAAGGTTAAAGAAGCAAGAGAAAGAGGTGAGCGGATTTTGGCAAAGGCACAAGCACCAACGCGCGGTTATCCAATCATTTTTTTAGTTAATGAAAAGGGTAATATCAGCTCTATCCGCACTATCAGCAAAACAAGAAATCATTTTGAAGGTAAAGAGTTGCCACAAGCTGCTCAAATTATCCTATGTCAGTTAGTATGCAATTTAGCGGTCAAGAGAGGATACGCACCGCCCTTGGTTCGAGAAAGCGTTAAAGAGTTTAGCAAAAACTTAACTGAACAGTCGCAAGGCTTTGTCGATAAATATATCGAGAAAAGAATGAAAGACCCTATGAAAGCGTATTTCAATGAGCTGTTGCTAGATACTAAAGCCCCACAATATGAGCTGATAACTGCTGATAGACTTGTTGACGGGCTGTATTTGGACTGGAGACTATTAGACGCGCCGTTCAAACTTATACTTATTCAAGCCCCGCTAGGCATTGGAAAGTCAGTGGCAGGTGGTATCTATCATCTAATGCGTCACTTGCAATCACATGTATTGAGTTTGGCAGCGCGGGTTAACTTGACTATTGCTTTAACAAATAGCATGAATAAAGCGGCTGTGGACTATTCTAATGGCAAAATCACTCAAAAAGAGCACGTCGATAAATTCAACATGATGGTATCTCAGTACGATGTTGAGGATGTCAAGGGGTTGAAATATGACTTGGTAAATGACACTGGCTTGCCACTGAAATTTGTCTTTACAATTGACTCCATTTTAAAAATGAGTGAGCGTAAAGGCGGTTTAGGGTTGTTTGATGAGGATTTTAAGGAAATAGCAAAACGTAGAAAAGTGAATACATTAACAGGTAAACGTATCCCATTTATTTTGTATCTTGATGAAATCGAGCTGTTGACGCAACATTTAACTGGTAGAACGATTGGCGATAAAACCCTTGTACTGAATGCGCTCAAAACAATGATAAGTCTAGCGGATAAAGTGATTGTGATGGATGCTTTTTTAACTCAGAAAAGTGTTGATTTCATTGCAGATATAGCAAAATGCGACTACAAAGTTTATCAAGTTGAAAGCAACCACATGAGAAATATCAATGTAACGTTTTCAGCGGGTAATAAAACTCATAGTGCGGGTTTGGAAAAATTAATGGCAGATTGCCAAACATTATCAGAAACAGCTAAAGGCGACCGCGTAAAAGGACGTATAGCCATTGCTTGCAATACTAAGAATGATGCTAAAGCTATCGGCTTGAAATTGGATGGATTGTTTTGCAATAACTCTGAACTTGATTCTGGTAATACCTTAAATATTGCGGTCTATACGGGCGGTTCAAGCAAAGAATTGATTGTATATCGACGCAAGAGCAAAAACAATGCTACTGAAACTTTCGACGTAAACGAGTTTCAGGATAACCCTAACAAGTTCCTAGCTGAAAAAAATATTGATGTGTTCATTTACAGCCCTGTGATGGAAAGTGGTGTGAGCATTGATAAGACCCCGTCTTTTACAAAAGCATACGGATTTGCCACACCATCATTACTAAGTTCAAGCGCAAACGGTTTGAAGCAAGCTATGTACAGATTTAGACATGCGTTTGATTGGCATATCTCTATAGCGGCGTACACTAGCGGCGGTGACAGATTTATCAGTATGAAAACGTTAGAAGATTTTGTTGATTATAGAAAAGCTGAAATCCAAAAAGCAGCTATCAGTATTCGGGATAATGGGAAAACCCTAGCGACTGTGGACGCGGGGCTGCAATCAATTGTTAATGAACTAGACACCGTTGCAGCAAAGGACACGATAACTAGCATAGCCAGCGGTAATCATAAATTTTCGCAAGAATTTTATGATATTAAACGGTTTGAAGCAATTGCATATTTAGCAACGACACAATTTGCTAGATACTTTTATTATGACCTTTTGGCAATGGGTATTTTGCCTGAAAACATCCACGGGGTTATTACTCATGATGCAGTAAGTTTTCGAGATGAAAAGATAGCAGTAGCCTATGATGAGCGGTATAAAGTCGCAATTGCGAAAACCCCAACACAAACGCAGCTTGATGATTTGCATAATATCAAAGGCGACTTAACCCCAATACAGCAAGCGGAAAAAAGAAAGGGTGACTTGATAAAGCTGTACTCGAGAGACGGCACACTTGACCATGGCGATACGGACGTATTTGACTTATTTGCAAGTGAGCGACGGGGCGTTTATGGAGAAATAACTGATTACATCAACTTTAACAGCCTCTCAATTGATAGCCAAGTCAAATTAATTGCGGCTTGGGAACGTAAGCGTACCATGCTTATAGATACTAGCAATACAACTAATCCAGACAGTCGTCACATCGCAAAAATGCTTGCATGCGTTGGGACTGTTGGTTTAGGTGGTGACGAAAGCTATAAAACTGACAATGCAAAGGTAGGTGACACCCTTCTTAAAGCTTCAAAGGTGACTATATGTAACTTGCTATTTGAGCAATATCAACAAGATGATGGTGTATCTACTGCGTTTTTAGAGTTAAGAGGGGTTGCGAAAACTCTGGAATTCAAAGGTCGCAATATTAATGAGCAGGCGCAACAATACCTACGTAAATACATGGGTATACCATTAGAATTGTTTGAAGGCAAGAAAATCAAGCGCGGCGGAAAATCAATTAGAATTACAAGATTTAAGCAAGAATTTGAGGACGGCGGAGATTGGTTTGACCATTGGTTTGATGAAAACCCTATTGCTATACATGCCATGGGTATCGCAAAACAAGGCAAAGATTCTAACGATATTTACACTCAAAAAATAGCCTCATTTCTTGCGAAAAGATAGGCTCACTTTATCGGTAAAGTAATGCTTTTATTTTGCCGATAAAAAGATTAAGTTATAATTAAA
>JAYQWJ020000556.1:0-9144 GCA_035829175.2 Candidatus Albibeggiatoa psychrophila | reverse complement strand
AAACTTGATATTTTACGAGCAAATGCAACCATAATATAATGAGTATTAATAGAGATAAACTAATGGCAATCTTAAATATTTTATACTTCCCAGATCCACGTTTGCGTACTGAGGCAAAGCCAATTCAGCAAGTGACCTCCAAGTTACAGCAATTGATAGACGATATGTTTGAAACCATGTATGAAGCACCGGGCATTGGTTTAGCAGCGACTCAAGTCAACGTACACCGACAACTGATTGTGATTGATATTTCAGAGGATAAAAGTAATCCACTGTGTTTTATCAACCCGAAAATTATCCACTTAGAAGGTCAAACGACTTATGATGAAGGATGTTTGTCAGTCCCCGCGATTTATGAAACCGTTCAACGCGCCGAAAAAGTCATTGTTGAGGCGTTAGATCGCAATGGTGAACCTTTTACATTAGAAGCCGATGGTTTACTTGCTATTTGTATCCAGCATGAAGTTGACCATTTAAAAGGTAAATTATTTGTAGACTATATATCGCCTTTGAAACGCCAACGTATTGCGAAAAAATTAGATAAACAACATCGTCAACAAGCAGCATAACACTATGAATAAAAAACGGATTATTTTTGCAGGAACGCCTGATTTTTCTGTGCCCTGTTTGCAAGCATTGCTTGATTCTGAACATGAAGTCTGTGCCGTATATACGCAACCAGATAGACCTGCGGGACGGGGGAGAAAATTACACGCCAGCCCAGTTAAACAGTTGGCATTAGAGCACAATATTCCTGTTTATCAGCCTAAAAGTTTAAAAAAAGCTGAAGCAAAAGCAGAATTGCAGGCTTTAGCAGCCGACTTGATGGTTGTGGTGGCGTATGGTCTTATTTTGCCCAAAGCGGTACTTAGTGCTCCAAAATTTGGTTGTGTTAATGTTCATGCGTCGATTTTGCCACGTTGGCGTGGGGCTGCACCGATTCAACGTGCCATTATGCAAGGCGATAAAATCACGGGTGTGACCTTGATGCAAATGGATGTTGGCTTGGATACGGGTGATATGTTAGCCAAAGTAGAATGCGATATTTTACCTGAAGATACAGGACAAATATTACATGATCGTCTTTCGCAAATGGGCGCGGAGTTGCTTGCTCAACATGTTGATAATGTAGAACAATTGTCGCCTGAGCCACAAAATAATGATTTAGCCAATTACGCGCATAAATTAGAAAAAGCAGAAGCTAAACTTGATTTTTCTCAATCTGCTGATGTTTTAGCAAATAAAGTACGTGCTTTTAATCCATGGCCTGTGACTCAAGCCGAAGTTGCTGATATGACTTTGAGAATTTGGGAAGTGCAAGCTATTGATGAACAAGTTAAACAATCTGTTGGCACGGTTATTCGTAGTGAAAAAAAAGGTATTGATATTGCGACAGCAGAAGGCGTACTGAGATTGTTAAAAGTGCAAAAAGCAGGTGGCAAACCAATTAAAGTGGCTGATTTTTTAAATGCACATCCAAAGTTTGGGCTGGAATAAGAGATATTGGGTGTAAAAGTGAACGCTAGCTTAGAGCCCAAGATTTTAATTACTGGATTAGTATCTATATACAGTTTTTAAAGAGGCTCATAAAATCAATCATTTATAAAAGAATACAGGTATTTTTAATTTTTTGAAATATTTGTATTTTCTGGAAGTCATCTGCAATAATTGATTGGCAAAATACAGAAAACCCATGTTCAATCAATAATTCACTCATTTGTCACTAAAATATTATACAATTCCTGTCAAGATTAGCGATTGCATTCTGTCTCATTGTTAGTGAGAATAGGCTAACGCTAGTATTAATAGCCCAAATCCCCAAACGCGATACACCTCAATTGAGGAGTTAGTAACCATGACGATTATTTCAACCATTCCCCGCGAGCAAGCAACTGATAAAGTGGCTGAAATTTATGCTGAAATTGAGCAGACTTTAGGTTATCTTCCGCAAGCCTTTCAAACTTATAGTGCCAGCCCACTGTTACTTGAATTGACTTGGCGCAAACTTGCTTATTTCATGGATCATCCAAATTTAAGCATGGAATTTTTAGCGACCATTCGCATGTTGGTTTCAGTTGATAACATTTGTGATTATTGTATTGGTTTTAATACCAGTCTTTTGATTAATATGTTTAACTGGTCGCATGAGCAAATTATTGCAACCCGTCGAGACCCAAATGATGCCCCCTTGAATAATAAGGAAAAAGTCTTATTATCTTTTGTGCTACAAGCTGCCAGTCAACCTTTAAAAATCACGGGTCAAGATTTGCAGAAAATACGTGATGCGGGCTGGGAAGATTCTGATATTGTTGACGCTGTCAGCCATGCAACAGATAATGTATCGACAGATTTATTTTTAAATACGTTCAAACCAGAAAATGATTTTATGGTTCATGAACTTCATGAGGAGTAAAACGAGATGTTAACTAATACTGAAAAATCCTATGGCATGATTGCACGTTTATTTCACTGGACTATAGCAATACTGATTTTGGCTTTAATTCCAGTGGGTTGGTATATGGCTGAAAATGAACTGTATGATTTATATCCATATCACAAGGCGGCGGGGATGCTGGTGTTATTTTTAGGGGTATTGCGTTTATTGTGGGTCTTTGTTAACACACGTCCGAATTTCCCTGCTGACATGGGTCGTTTTGCAAAAGCCGCGGCTTATATCGGACATGCTATGTTGTATATATTTACTTTATTAATCCCAATTTCTGGCTATATTTTCTCTTCTTCAGGTGGATATAAAGTTAGCTTCTTTGGTTTATTTGATATTCCATTGTTAATTGAGAAAAATGCAGAATTACATGAAATGGCAGGCGAAGCACATGAAATTATTGCATTTACTGCTTTAATAATTATCCTTGGTCACGTTATTATGGCTTATAAACATCACCTTATTCATAAAAATGATACGATGCATAAAATGACCACGGGTGTTAAATAATAGGTAAGAATGCTTAAATCTCTCAAAGATTGGCATTATTCAGTAAAAAGGAGTGCAAAACTTGTTTTGCTTTTATCGCATAATATGCACTCCTGATGTTCTTAAGTTTCCATTCCTAAGTCTCTCCACATTATGTAATAACCCTATAAATAATGTACCTTAAAAAATCATATAGGCTGGTGCTCACGGGCTAAATAATCATGAGATTGCATTTCTTGTAAACGACTTAATGTGCGTTGATATTGAAACTCAAGGCGTTTACCTGTATATAATAAATCCGCAGGTTGTGCAGCTGCAATAATAAGCTTCACACTGCGATCATAAAACTCATCCACCAAATTTACAAATCGCAACGCAATATCATTTTCCGCATCACCCATACTCGGTACGCCACTGACGAAAACAGTATGATAATAAGTGGCAATATCAATATAATCAGGTGTACCGCGTGGCACATCGCATAAAGCATGAAAATCAAACCAAATCACGCCATCAGCCATTTGAATCGTTGGAATATCACGTCCATATAAATTGATACTATCACCAATAACAGGTTTATCGGGAGCAATCTCTGCAAAACTACGCCGCATATTAAAATCAGCCGCCATATCCAAAGGAGAATGATAAATCTCAGCTTGTTCTAAAACGCGTAGACGATAGTCAACACCATTGTCCACGTTAATGACATAAGTAGTATTTTTCAATAAATCAATGGCGGGTAAAAACCGATCACGCTGTAAACCACCTTTATACAAATCATCTGGATGCATATTAGAAGTTGTTACCAGTGTGACACCTTGCTTAAATAACTCCTGCAATAAGCCGCCTAATAACATCGCATCGGTAATATCTAATACGTGGAATTCATCTAAGCACAATACTTTTGTTCGTTCTGAAAAACGTTGCGCGACGGTGACAAGGGGATTTTGAATATCTTTTAATTGTTTAAGTTCTTCATGCACTTGCTGCATAAAGCGATGAAAATGCAAGCGTAATTTATTCTTAAACGGTAGGGTATAATAAAAATTATCAACTAAATAAGTTTTGCCTCGACCAACACCGCCCCAAAGATATAAACCCTTAATAGTTTGCTGCTTTGAATTGTTTTTTCGATTCCACAAAGTCATCCATAAATCAGACATTTGTATTTTAGGTTCATGAAGCGTATTCAACAAATCTTCATATAATCGCTGTGTGTAGTCGACTGCCTCGGCTTGTGCGGCATCTTTACAAAAGTCGCCTGTTGCTAAAGCGGCTTGGTAGATTTCTTGAGGTGTTATTTGTGCTATAGCTGACATAGGATGCTCCATCCCCCAATGATTATATTGGTGCATTGCATCATAACAAAAATTTATAAAATAAGAAAGACTAATAGCAACCATTTAGCATAGTGAATGCTTCGTTTAAGTAAAATTAAGTTTATTAGGATAAAAAATAAGTTTTAAGAAGTGAAACCCAACAATATTAATATATTAGGCTTCACTTAAATAGAGGGTTTATAATTAAAAACTACTTCACTTTCATACCGGGTTGTGCACCTTCATCAGGGCTTAAAATCCATAAATCCTTTTTGCCAGGCCCAGAGGCTAATACCATCCCTTCAGAAATACCAAAACGCATTTTACGCGGCGCTAAATTCGCCACCATCACAGTCGAACGCCCAATTAAAGTTTCTGGAGCATAAGCATCTTTAATCCCAGCAAAAACATTACGGGTATTTTCCTCACCAATATCCAAGGTCAAACGCAATAATTTATCAGCACCTTCAACATGTTCCGCATTGACAATTTTAGCAATCCGCAAATCAACCTTAGCAAAATCATCATGCTCAATTAAATCTGCAATCGGTGGATTATTATTAGCAGGTTTTTTAACAGCCGTTTCTTGCACTACTAAATCCTGTTTTGACGCATCAACCATCGCATCAACTTGAGGCTGCTCAACACGTCTCATTAGTGGTTTAAACTTCTCAATTTTGTGATTTAACAAAGCTTCTGGTCGCCAAATCATCGGCGCATTTAAGAAATTTTCGACTACTTGGCTCATTGGTGGCAAAATCGGCGTTAAATAACACATTAATACTCTAAACAAATTAAGACCTTGAGTACAAATTCCTTGTAATTCAACATCTTTACCTTCTTGTTTTGCAATCACCCATGGTTTGTTTTCATCAATATACTGATTGGCTTTATCCGCTAATGCCATGATGCCACGCATCGCTTTATTGTAATTCCGTGCTTCATAATCTTGGGCAATTTCAGCACCTGCTTGAATAAAGCTGTCATACAATGCACCGTCTGGCAATGATTCGGCTAACACGCCATCAAAACGTTTAGTGATAAAACCTGCACAACGACTGGCAATATTGACCACTTTTCCGACTAAATCAGAATTGACCCGTTGAATAAAATCTTCTAAATTCAAATCAATATCATCAACATTTGGGGTTAATTTCGCCGCGAAATAATAACGTAAATATTCAGGATTTAAGTGATCTAAATAGCAACGTGCAGTGATAAATGTGCCGCGTGATTTAGACATTTTTTGTCCATCAACAGTTAAAAATCCATGCGCAAAAATCGATGTTGGTTTTCTGAATTTACCACCTGTTAACATCGCAGGCCAAAATAAAGCGTGGAAATAAATAATGTCTTTGCCGATAAAATGATAAAGCTCAGCTTCACTGTCTTCTGCCCAATACTCATCAAAATCAAGTCCTTGCTTGTCACAGAAGTTTTTAAAACTTGCCATATAACCAATGGGTGCATCTAACCATACATAAAAATATTTATTTTCAGTACCTGGAATTTGAAAACCAAAATAAGGCGCGTCGCGTGAAATATCCCAAGCTTGCAAACCATCGGTAAACCATTCATCTAATTTATTAGAGACTTCAGTTTGTAAACTGCCACTTTTCGTCCATTTTTTTAACATTTCTTCAAAATTAGCTAAATTGACAAAATAGTGCTCTGATTCTTTTTCAATCGGGGTTGCTCCAGATAACGCAGAAACTGGATTTTTTAAATCGGTTGGGCTATAAGTCGCGCCACAAACTTCACAGCTATCGCCATATTGATCTTTTGCACCACAGCGTGGACATTCGCCGCGAATAAAGCGATCGGGTAAGAACATTTGTTTTTCAGGATCATAAGCTTGTTTGATGGTTTTTTGAATAATATGACCATCCGCTTGTAAGCCTTTGTAAATATGAGTAGAAAAATGGCGGTTTTCATCTGAATGAGTCGAATAGAAATTATCAAATTGGACTGAAAAATCTTGAAAATCTTGGCTATGTTCGGTATGTATGCGGGCAATTAATTCCTCGGGGGAAATCCCTTTTTTTTGCGCATGTAACATAATAGGCGTGCCATGTGCGTCATCTGCGCAGACGTAATAGCATTGGTTGCCCTGCATTTTTTGAAAACGTACCCATATATCTGTTTGAATATATTCAACTAAATGTCCAATATGAATTGATCCATTGGCATAAGGTAGGGCACTGGTCACAAGAATTTTACGCATTTTTTTCTCCATCCTTAGTGTGTCTTTGCGCGTGTGCATAAGGTAGCATTTCAGTTGTTAATTAACAATCCATCACGTTAAAGAATATGCGAAACAAAGTATTAGAAAGGATGACTAACTATTTTATGAAATTTAAACGCGATTCTGAAAATAAAAGCGGCTTGTTTGTTTATAAAGAGAATAATCAGTAGTCTAAATAAATAATAATATTTTTAATGTAAACAATGTATTATGCAATTTACAACCCTAATTAACTGAGAATGTAGTAACATAGAAATAGCTGAAAATCACTTAATAGGAATCCGCGATTATGAAGCGATCACATCTTTTTATACTCATAATGAGTTTGTATTGGCTAAATATTGCACAAAGCACTGCCTTAGAACAGCCTGATGATGCTGTGGGTAGTTGTAGTATGGCTTTGCAAGAAAAAACATTGATTGAAAATCTTGACTTAGAGCAATCTGAAGAACAAGTGTTAGTGGAACAAGCGACTCATTTGCAGGCGCAGGGTTATTACACCGCTTCGGTTAAGGTCTTAAAATATTTGCTTGAGGCTAAAATTGACAATTTAACCCCTAAACAAAGAATATTATTACATAGCCGTTTAGGTGATGCTTATCTTGCAACTCAACAATTGGATAATGCACAAACTGAAATTGAAATAAGTTTAGACATGGCGCAGCAGGCTAAGCAAGCTGATTTACTTTCTCATGTTTATAATAACTTAGGTAATTTTCGTGCTGTGAAAAAGCAATACGCTCTTGCCCAAGAGGCTTATGAACAGGCGATTACATTCGCTCAAGATCAAGCAGATGAAACCTTGTATAGTCAAGCACTTGCTAATAAAGTACGGATTTATCTGAAGCAAAAATTGATTCAAGATAGTATTGAAGCCCTAAAAATAGCCTTGGCTCATACTCGGCAGCAAATTGGTGATTCGACTAAAACTTTTCGATTATTATCACTTGGGCAATTGGGTTTAATGATTCAAAAGCAAGCACCTGAAACCCAAACCCTTGTTTATGATATTTTGCAGCAAGCATTAACCTTGGCAATCAATTCAAACGATAAACGCTTAACAGCTTATGCACGCGGTTATTTAGGACAATTATACGAACAATCAAAACGTTATGATGAGGCGATGCACTTAACCCATCAAGCTATTTTCCTATCTCAAGAAATGCCAGATTTGCAATACCGCTGGGAATGGCAACGTGGGCGGATTTTAGTTGCAGAAAATGATATTGACGGGGCATTAGAAGCCTATATCCGTGCCTTAGAATATTTACAGCCAATTCGTTCAGGTTTGGCTAATGGTCAACGTGATGTTAATAGTGTGTTTTTCGAGCGGATTCGTCCTGTTTATTTTGGCTTGTCAGATGTGTTATTGCGTAAAGCGAGTTCAATCACGGATGAAGCTGAAAAGCAAAAACTCTTATCTCAAGCGATTGATACTATAGAAAAATTAAAAGTAGCTGAATTACAAAATTATTTCCAAGACGAATGCGTTACTGCAAAAGAATTAACCCCTGTTGAAATTAACAAGTCACATTTGAAAAATACGGCGATCTTCTATCCCGTGTTATTACCCGAACGTGTGGAATTATTATTAAGTGTGTCTGAAAAGATTTATCAAGTTTCTGTGCCTGTTGATTTAGAAACAATGCAGCAAACACTGATTGAATTTCAACAAAATTTACAAATTAAGACCCGCCGTAGTTATTTGCGCCAAGGGTGGCAATTGTATGATTGGTTAATTAGACCATTAGATGAAATGTTGGAAAGACATGAAATTGATACTTTAGTTTTTATTCCTGATGGTGCATTGCGGATGATTCCTTTGGCTGCGTTGCATGATAAAAAGCAATTCTTGATTGAAAAATATGCGATTGCGACCACGCCGAGTTTAGATTTAACAACTCCAAGTCCATTACCGCGTAATAATTTAAGTATTTTGCTCAATGGTTTATCAGAAAGTGTTCAAGGTTTTGCCGCGTTACCAAACGTGCCTAGTGAAATTGGTAATATCAGTGATTTATTCAAACAAAGTTCGGTATTAATGGATAAAGACTTCTCAATTACCAAAGTGAATGATTCGTTGCAAGAAATGCCTTTTGTTATTATTCACATTGCATCTCACGGTCAATTCAGCCCAAATCCAAAAGATACTTTTTTATTAACTTACGATGATAAAATTACCATGGATCGATTGGAGCGGATGTTGTCGTTTAATGAGTTTAGAGAAAGTACGGTTGAGTTATTGACATTGAGTGCGTGTCAGACTGCGGTTGGTGATGAGCGTGCAGCGTTGGGTTTAGCAGGAGTTGCAATTAAAGCAGGAGCGCGTAGTGCGTTAGCCAGTTTATGGTTTGTGAATGATTCCGCAACGGCATTATTAGTCACTGAGTTCTACAAGCACATGCAAGATAACACCATTACTAAGGCAGAAGCATTACGTCGCGCACAAATTACCTTATTAAAGCAGCGTGATTTTAGTCATCCTGTATTTTGGGCCCCGTTTTTATTGATTGGTAACTGGTTGTAAAGTCAACAATTGGCAATGCTTAACTTTTATCACGAAAGCAGGATTGCCAAATCTAAAACTTATCAGGAGTGCAAATTTTAATTTGCTTGTTCAGCATAACGATTGCATTCCTGTATTCTTA
>JAYQWJ020000555.1:0-3306 GCA_035829175.2 Candidatus Albibeggiatoa psychrophila | reverse complement strand
CTGCGAGACTGGCTACTACCGATGCTGATGAATGGGCAAGTGAACATAAAATAACGCGTTACTTTTTCAAAATAAATAAAAGGAAACACAAAATGATTTCAGAACAACAAATTTTGCAACAACTACATCAACTACCGCACGAAAAATGGTCTCAGGTTTTAGAGTTTATGCAAATGCTCAACAATCAACCTAAAACTGCACCCACTCAACAAGACTGACAAACTTATATCGCCAAACTAGAAAATAACTAAAAGAATCAATGTTATGAAAAAATTTAACGAAAACGCCAGAGTCAAACTACCCTGCATTCTGCACCTAACCCGATTAGGCTATAAATACCTACCACTTAAACACGCCGTAAGAGACAAACAAAACAACATATTCACCGACATCTTCAAACAAAGCATTGTTGCAATCAACCCCAACGCTACACCAGAAGACATTAACCGCCTGCTGACCGATATAAAACTCATGCTAGATTATGACGACCTTGGCAAAGCATTTTACAAACGGCTCACAGACACAACAACATCCCTAAAACTCATAGACTTTAACCAATTTGAAAATAACCAATTACACGTTGTCACTGAATTAACCTATAAAAAAGAGGGAGAAGAATTCCGACCTGACATCACTTTATTGATTAACGGAATGCCACTAATATTTATCGAAGTCAAAGCACCAAGTAACAAAGACGGCATACAAAAAGAATACGACAGAGCAAAACAACGCTGTGAAAATAAAAAATTTAAACACTTTATCAACATAACCCAATTCATGCTATTTTCCGACAACCTAGAATACAGCGACACCTTCCGTCATCAAGGTACGTTTTACGCCACCACCTCACAGCATCAACCAATATTTAACAACTTCCGCGAACAACAACCGCAAACCGATGTACTACAACCCCTACAACAAACAACCAAAAATACTATATTACAAGACAATAACTTACTAGAGATTCAATCTACACCCGAATTTGCAACCAATAAATCCTCCGATACCCCAACAAACCGCCTTTGTACCTCACTACTCAGTAAAAAACGCCTTGCTTTCATACTACGTTACGGCATTGTTTACGTTGAAAAACACGAAATACAAAAACACATCATGCGCTATCCACAACTATTTGCAACTCTAGCCATTGAACAAAAACTCAAAAAAGGCGAACGCAAAGGCATTATCTGGCATACACAAGGCAGTGGAAAAACCGCACTCACTTACTACAATATTGCCTACCTCACCGACTATTTCGCCAAACAAAATATCATTCCTAAATTCTACTTTATCGTTGACCGCCTAGACCTATTACAACAAGCAACCAACGAATTCAAACAACGCGGCTTAGTTGTCCATCAAATAGACTCACGTCAAGCTCTTGTAAAAGCGATGAAATCCACTGAAGCCATTCACAACGCACGCGGTCAAACCGAAATCACCGTCGTTAATATTCAAAAATTTAAAGACGACACGGATGTCATCAGCAAAAATGACTACAACATCAATATCCAACGCATCTATTTTTTAGACGAAGCCCATCGCAGCTATAAACCCGAAGGTAGCTTTTTAGCCGACCTTATGCAATCAGACCGACAAGCAATTCAAATTGGCTTAACAGGTACACCACTATTAGGTGATAAATACGACTCAAAATCTATCTTTGGCGACTATATCCACAAATACTATTACGATGCCTCAATTAAAGACGGCTACACCCTGCGTTTGATTCGTGAAGAAATCAGCACTCAATACAAAATGGACTTACAACAAGCTCTAAAAGAAGCAGAAATTTCCATTGATAGCCTCAAAAGTAGCCACATTTATGCACATCCGCATTTTGTCCAAGCCATGCTTGACTATATTTTGAATGATTTTGTAGAAAGTCGGATGCGTTTTGAAGATAATACTATTGGCGGGATGGTTGTTTGCGATAGCTCAGAACAAGCCAGACAAATGTACAACTTATTTAAACAAGATAATCACAATCTTAGTGCAGCCTTAATCCTACACGATGAAGAAACCAAAGCAGAACGTAAAGAAAAAATTGAGCAATTTAAGGATAATCAGATTGACTTATTATTTGTCTATCAAATGCTGCTAACGGGTTTTGATGCGCCGCGCTTGAAAAAACTTTACTTAGGACGAGGTGTTAAAAAACATAATTTATTGCAAGCTTTAGCGCGTGTTAATCGTCCCTACAAACAATTTCAATATGGTTACATTGTCGATTTTGCTGATATTAGCGAAGAATTTAATACAACCAATCAAGCCTACAGCCGAGAATTACAAGCACAATTTGGTGATGAATTGCACTATGACGAGTCAATTTTATTTTTATCCGCACAAGAAGCCCAACAACAAATTGAACATATTCAAACGGTTTTAGCCTCTTTTGATATTAATAATAAGGAGATTTTTTTACAGCAAATTCAAGCAATCGAAGACATAGCCAAAATTAAAGAAATTCAAAAAGCACTAGATAATGCAAAAAGCCTATACAATTTAATACGTTTACACGACTATCATAACTTACTAACAAAACTAGACTTTCATACACTCAAAATACTGTATAACGAAGTCAGCGTACATCTATCCCGTTTAAATTCAAAACAAGACATTGCAACAGGCGAAGTAGATTTAATCAATACTGCTGTAGAAGATGTATTATTTGACTTTACTAAAACAGGTGAATCTGAACTCATTTTAGAAACCAAAATCCAACAAGCTATACGCCAAGTCCGTGAAGCACTCGCTAGTAATATCGACCCCAAAGACCCAGAATATGTGAAATTAGAAAAGGCGTTAAAAAAACTATTTCAAAAAATGCAATTGATGGAATCCAATCTTGTCAAGCTAGAACAACTTAAAAAACAAGTGGATGAACTAAACCAGCAAAATGATTTAATCAAAGCACAATATGACAATGACGCAAAATATGTACGTATTCATAAACGTATATTAGAACAAAATCCACAAATAGATATTATTGCTCCATTACAAGAAGTAAAAAAGCAAGCAGACATACAAATCAAACAAAATAGTCATTTACTAGATAATGAATCTTATTTTGAAAAAGATATGATGCGGGTCATATATAATGAATTTAATCAACACGCAATTGAATTAAACGCTGAAATATACCGCACTATCAGTCGTTTAGTGGTACAAGAATATATAGCTTATTACTAAATTTTGTTTGTTGGTAGAGATAAAGCATGCCTTATCTCTACGGAACTTTATCAATCAAGCATAAAAAAACGCCCACCATCTAAAAGACAATGAGCGTTTCAATTCCTAACTCCT
>JAYQWJ020000554.1:0-4908 GCA_035829175.2 Candidatus Albibeggiatoa psychrophila | reverse complement strand
TCATCATCAGTAGTTGTTCCTCCACATTGTTCAATTTGGTCAACCAATTTTTGAACAAAGCCAACAGTTTCATGACGAGGCACTTGCTTATTGGGAGAGAAGTAATTTGTGTACTGACCTTCCTTGAAATAGCCTTTGCTTAAATGTTGAGCTTTACCTTTAGCTAAGTAAGATTGCATCCAACTTTCAGCACTGTCATGGTCAGAAAAATAATCCTCGTCTGTAATTTTCCCACAAAAATCTTCATAAGCACGAACTGTCATTACTAATGCTTCAATTCTCGATATGAAATCATTAGGGCGGAACTTTTTATGAGATTCAACAGATAAAATACCAAATTTGCTAGTGGGACTCGTATTGCCATCACCATAAGCTTGTTTAATAGCGCGTTCAAATTTAGCGAATTTCACTTCAGCAAGAGAAATATCTATAAAAGGAGGGTTTCCTTCTAATAGAGTTTTCCGAAAATCTCTATCTAAGTGTTTTTCTAACGCTGTAATTAATATATAGGTAAAATCTTTACGAGTTTCTATGTGACAAACTTCATCTTGCGTAAAGATTCCAGCTTCTTTATATTCAGTTACTTGATCTCTAGCCTTTACACCTTCACCAGAATTAAACCATGAGGTTTCACATGCCACAGTTTCAGCAGAGAAACCCGTTTTTACTGCAAACAGCAGCAGAAAGGCGAATATAAATCGCAGGTAAATAGGAATATCAAATCGTTTGGTCTTCATCATAACTTCCTAAAAATGATTGAAAATAAGATTAATTAATAAAGTTAACTCACAGGTTCAAAATCCTGCCTTATTTGCAAAAGCAAACATTTAGTGTGAATAGGTGAAGTAACACAAAGGTCTCAAAGCCACTTCACCTGTTAAGAAATCTAAAATTGACATGTCGCAGTGATTTTCACTTCTTCAGTAACAGGCTGGTGAAACTGCACCTGAACCAATTGCCAATCACCGTTAGAACCTGACTCTTCTGATACGACCGTTATAGGTAAACTTGTATCTTTATGGACGGTAAGCTGCTGACCATTCCATTGTTTGGTTGATACGGTTGCTTGATAACCACTGTCATCAGGTGTATCAATTTCCAGTTTTGGACATGCTGCATCTTGTTGCCATTGGAAAAATACCACTGGTTTATAAGAAGATTTCACCATCAATGTGTCTTCAAATGCGCCAAATGGCCAATCCATACCCAAAGACTCATCACGTTGATTAGATAATGAGCGGTAAATATGACTGATGACAGAACCATTACCTACCCATTGATAACCATCTTTCAACACATAGGCCTCACCACCGTCAGCTTGATATTCTGCTGCTGTCTCTTTAGCAGACGTACAAATCGCTTCCAATTTCACATCTTTTTGCAAAATATCTCGAAATGCGACTTTCATCATCAACCAACGTCCTGTACTGACATTAAAGTTATCGCCTAAATTGCCCTCACCCAATACAAAAGGTAATTTCACATTAGAAAACGTAATATCATCACTACGGTTATTCCATTCACCCACTGTAATATCCATATTGGGAGGGAAATAATCAGCAAGCTCTCTGGAAAGTAAACCTAATCGTGGACAAGTATTGGTATCAATTTGCCATTGGAAAAATCCAACAGGTTTATCAGTATCATTGGCATGTAGCTGCACGACATCTTTAGTCACACCATGAGGATAATCTTGACCATTTTTATCAGACTCTTCTAATAATTGATTATGATGACTAATGATTGAACCATTGCCATGCCATACAAAATAAGGGTCAGGCTGAGCAGCAGCTTCAGGAATAGTAAAACTTCTAACTTCAGACCAATGACTATGCGGGATAGAAGGATTGGAAGCATTACGACCGACACGTACTCGCCAATAATAAGTACCAACAGGTAAATCAAAACTTACATCAAGCTGGCTACGAGTCAGTTGCTCATTAAGAATACAAGCAGAACATTCTCTATCATCATCATTATTGACAGGAAAACGTGGTGAGTCATAAATTTGAATTCGTGCTACATCACTTTTAGCAATGGATTGCCAAGAAAAGGAGGGGGTTGTTGTATCTAAAGTTGCATTATTCGCAGGTGAATTTAATGCGGGTGTAGGTAATCTAATAAAAAATGAATGGGGTGTTGTCCAGTTGCTTGCTTGAGCAGTGTCACTACCTGCACGGGCAATCACGTAATAGTGACCACTTTCTAAATTGTTATAAGTGATTTTTGGAGAACTTGTTTTACGATTATCAATACAATTCGTACAATCTTTACCATCTGACGATAATTCAAATAGTAAATCTGTTGATAAATAGAAACGCCAAGTGCTAGCAGGTGCATCACTGTCTAATACAACTTTGACAGAATCGCCAGCATCGAACACATTACTTTGGGCAGGACTTGTAATGACAGGAAGGGGTACTTGATCAGGGGCAGTTACAATCGGTGTGGATAAACCACCATGAGATTGCGCCCATAGTTGAAGCTCACCTAATCCACCATCGTAAACATTTCTATCTAATCCTGTACCTGAAATACCATTGACATAACCACCACCTTGAGAAGTATATTGCCAAATTGCCCAATCAGACCAATTGCCTGTATTTGGGTGATATTTTGTCTCAAGTGAACTGGGCGGTGTAAAGCCTCCATTATTAATTGGATAACGTGCAATCCACAAATCATATTGAGTCAATCCAATAAGCTCGGGTGTATAGCTCCCAAAGGTATAGATAATAGGTTTTACGCCTAACTGACTATGAACAGTTTCAAGCCATTTTTTTACCCAATTGGAAAGCTGAGTTGATGTAAAGCTGCTATGCGAAGTTTCTAAATCCAATGTGGGAGGAAGCATTGCATAATTTGAATAATAAGGTGCTGCAAAACGCGCGAAATGCAAAGCCTCTTTTTCTGCTCCTGCTAATGTTGAGTTTAAATTTGGACGAGCAAAATGATATAAGCCTGTTAACAAACCTTGGGCTATAGCTGCATTAGTATTTTGTTTAAATTTGGAATCTAGGGCTTTTATGCTGAGTGCATAAGCTTCACTTTGATCTAAGGTGACATAGCCTTCAGTGGCTTTAATATAAGCAAAGTTAGCATCAGGATCATCTGCAACAAGTCCCCAATTAATACTCCCTTGATGATGAGATATATCAATGCCATGCAAATAACCATATTCATCAACGTTACCTTGAATCACAGGTGTTTGTGCTGTTGAATCATTAGTAACACTTACTGAGATTTCTTTTAAGTAATCCCAATGGCTGCCTTGCGGTCTAAAATTAATCCGTAATTGATAAGCATTAGGAATAACACTTAAATTTGAGGTTTGGAAAGTAAAGTTCCGAGATTCTCCTGCACTTAAAGAAACACCTGCAAATCCCTGAATATCATCATAATGAGTACGATTGGCATCATTTGTATGTAGAGCCGCAACAATTTCACCATTGAATGTGGTATTGCCCGTATTAGTAATAGTAGCTGTTACTTTAGCAGATTCATATTGTTTAAGCGGATTGGGATTAATGTTAAGATTATCAACATTTAAAGCATGATGTTGTAAATAAATATATCCCGTGACTTTGCCATTAGAATTTTCGAAATCTAAGACAGTACTATTTTTTTCATAACCATCATAACCACCACCATATTGACCAGCACGATAAGTATTTGCATTTGCCTCAGTAAAAAAAACAATACCATTTTCAACTCTCTCTACAAAAGCAACATGCCCATTTGAACCAATTGATATACCAGGAAATACTGCAATTGAATTACTACGAATCTCTCTACCACGCGGTAAGTCCTTAACAAGTTCATACCATTTGTAGGCATGCCGTCCATAATTTTGCGAAAACTTAATAGCTGTATCTGTTTTTTCATAAGCTCGCCCCCAAACATAAGCAGTGCATTGTCCCCCATTTGTTGGATAAAAAGGGTTGCTGGTTACACAATAATCTCTATGCGTACAAGAAGCTGCAAAACTACCTTTTATACCACTTGACTCCAAGACAAATACATTGGGTAGACTTGGTATCGTCGCGCGAAGAATAGAATCTTTTTTATCACCACAAGGTATGACTAAACGTCCTGTTTCAGAATTATAGTGAGTTGCACATTCATGCTTAACGATGTTTCTATGTGTTATTGCCTTATCCAAAATATAAGAATCATCGTCCTGCTTAAGCAAAATGATTTGATAGGATATTGTTTCATTATCTGTCTGAACATTGACACACGGAATTTTCAAGCTTTGTGTTTGCGCTATGAATTCAGCCTTACAGTCATTGATATTAATGCGAGCTAGAGCATCTGACTTACTTTCAGAAAAGGCCATTGATTGTGATGGATATAAAATCCCCAAATTTAGCAAAGCGAATACCAACAATAAACTTTGCCAATTCCTAAATCTATCTTGTTTATTCAGACAGTCAAGAATAATCATAAATAACTTCCTCATTGTTACCCTACCTAAGGATATACTTACAAATACTACAACATTTTTCAGAAATTAAAAGCATGTTTATAATTTGATTTATGAAAATTAAAATTAAAACAAGAAAGTATGTTTTGTTTATTATATTAATCATTCATCATCATCCCAATTCTTTTTAATAAAAATAATACATAATAGCTTGATTTAAAGAAAAAATATTATACAAAAAGATAGAGGCCTGAAAAATATCACAAAAGAGATTTGATTAAATAACCAAAAAGGGTACAGATATAAAATTTGATATTTAATGATATTATGGAGAGAAATTTTTTATTTATTCCAAAAGAGACGACATTAATCTGAGTTCAAGATGAGAAAACACCTAAGAAATTTACTTGTGAACGAGATTATTCAAGTTGATAAGCCCTGAGATTTTAATTCAATAACAATCTCAGGGCTTTTTTAGTGAT
>JAYQWJ020000553.1:0-2856 GCA_035829175.2 Candidatus Albibeggiatoa psychrophila | reverse complement strand
TGCCATACTCGGGGCTGTAAAACAACACGCCAAAGCAGTTGTCAATAGTAGTGGTAAGAGCTTATTCATATTATATCCTTATTCATCATCGAGCCAATAACGGGCAATGTTTCCATAACATCACCCATCATGATTAAACTTGAGCATTCGCCACAATAATAGCGTTTGTCACCCAACCTATCACATCTTCATTTTGCTTGCCATTTTCCGTGACGAAAACATCTTTGCAGTTAGGAACTTTGTCCATGATACTTTTCGCATCAGCTAAGGTACTTTTTTCTGAAACCACACCAAAATGCGATTCTAAATCAGAATATTCATTCAACATATCTTGTAACGATAAAGCGGATAAATCTGTCGCAGGATAACGGCGTAATCTTACTGACATATAACGATCAATATCACTACGATGAATCACCGACTCAACATGTCCTCTTTCATTTAAAATAGGTAAACGACTCCATTCACCACTGGTTAATTCATCTAAAACATCAACCAACATTAAACCCGCCAACGGCGCTTTTTTATAAAACATTTGATCACGCTTAATCATTTTGTCTTTGACGGCGGTAGATTTTAATTTTTCTTGAGGCGTTACATTTCGAGCCATTTCAGAAACACTACGAGTAGCTGCTTCAAAGTTGTCTTTAGAAAAGTAATATGCGAGAACAGTACCAATCCAACTACCCATAAGGGGTAAAACTGCGGTAAAAACCATAGTAATATTTGTGCCATCATCGTCTTTCATAATGACAATGAGAGATAAAATTATCACCCCCACAATAGACGTGAGCGTAATACCAATAGCTAGGACATCACGTAAATTTTGGCCGCTTCTTGCCAGTTTGTCAGCATCGTATACCATAACTGTGTCTCTTCTGATTCAATGGGCGTATAGGGGAAAAGTGCTTCATATCTTAACGGTAATTGACAGAGTAATAAAGTCTATTTTCGATTTTTACATCGGGCTTTTTAAGCATAATATAGTGTCTGTCATAGACGAATAAATAACATCATAACATCATGAATCTTGATAATATCTATATTGTTATAAAATATATTGGGCGCATTTTGCAAAATGAAGTATTTTCCTGCCGTATTTTTCGATTTCCTCACTCATTAACAGACGGTTTTTATTTTTAACGGATTGTTTTAAATCGCTTTTTAATTGGTTGCTGAATAACAAATATTTTCATATTTCGCAACGCCTGCGATTTTAGTATGAAAATTCAAAAAACTGCCAAAAATATTTATATCTAACGACAGGATTTATTGAAGGCTGCGTATAATAGAGCAAAGAAGTCCAGAAACTGCGGGCTTATACATTAGAATTTTATTATTTTATAATATTATAATTTACTATTGGAGTTGGTTATGAAAACCCTTAAATTAGTTCAAGCAATTAGTTTTGCATTATTGGCAGCACAATTATCAACAGTTTCTGCCCAAAATAACCAGCAAGGCTATGGACAAGGCCCAAGATTACAAGGCACATGTACTGAAACTGATGCCGAGTGTAACCAAAATTCACAATGGCAACGTGACCAATTAAATCAACAAGATCAACAAAAAGGTCAACTATGTTTAGATAACGGCGATTGTATTGTATCTGATGTAAGCAGCATTGCCTTAAGCGTTGAAGAACAACAAAATTTGGTTTTTATGCGCGAAGAAGAAAAATTAGCCCGTGATGTCTACACCGTGTTGTATGAGAAATGGGGAACACCTGCTTTTGCTAATATCGCAATGGCTGAACAACGCCACATTGACAGCGTTTTATGGTTAATGCAGCAATATGAGTTAGAAGACACAACGCCTGAAACCGTCGGATTATTCAACGATACTGAACTGCAAGATTTGTATAACAGTTTGATTATTCGTGCATCAACCTCTCAACTTGAAGCATTACAAGTCGGCGCATTAATCGAAGAAGTTGATATTGCAGATTTAGAAGTCGCTTTGGCTACAACAGAAAATCCAGCGATTCAAACGGTGTATAACAACTTAATTTCTGGCTCGGAAAAACATTTGCGTAGTTTTGTTACAAATATTGAGAATTTGGGTTATACCTACAATGCGCAAACTTTGGAAACAAGCCAAGTTAGTGATATTTTAAACGGCGATGCAAATAATACAGGTTTTGCGATTAATCCAAGTTCCTCACAATTGCAAACAACTCAAGCTCAATTTCGTCCAACTATTTCGACTGATAAAGGACAATATGGCAATCAATTGCAAGTCGATAGTGAAGAGCAGTTAAATGTTGATATGACTATCATTCCAGATCAGCAGCATCGTGGTCAAACTGCGGATATAGTAAACGTTGTTAGTTATACTCAAAATGAAACAGATGGCGCACAAATGTTTATGCAGGATGAACAAAAAGGTTGGCAAGCTTGGGATGGTGGTTTAGATACATTAGTTGCGGCGCAATCTCAACAGAAATTAGGTCAACAACAACAGTTCAATGTATTTGAAGGTAAGCTTAATGCAAATGGACGGGTTCAAATCAATGTGGGTTATCGCTTAACAGATGGCACATTAGTTTTTAACGGTGTTCCAATCGAGTTTTCAATAAGTGAATAGTAATAGCTCAATTATATATACAAAGTCACTGCTATTAAATTAAGCTTTAAATTCAAAGGAGTACAAAATTTATTTTGCCCAAGCAAGGTAAATCTAGTGCTCCTAATCCTTGTATTTATACATAGCATTTGCATAAAAAACTAATATTTATCCTTCAGATTATTTCCACTTTTCCTGTATTTATCTAAGAAATTTCAAAACTTTGCTGCTCATGCGATATATAGTGCTTATCATTTAATATTTTATTGCGCCAAATAAACAATTGAAATT
>JAYQWJ020000552.1:0-1804 GCA_035829175.2 Candidatus Albibeggiatoa psychrophila | reverse complement strand
GTAAAACGGGCAACCAATTTAAATGACAATAAAATTAACCAGTTGATTGACGATAGACCTTATCGGGCTTTATCTGACATCAAAACGGTTAATAAAAAGCAGATGGAGAAACTGCGAACACTTCTAATGGGATAGGTTGACGGGTAAGTTTATTCACTATTGTAACTATCTAGCTCAAGCATACTAAAGCTAGATAGTTGTATAAAACGTTGTGTTAGTTTTTGCTTAAAATGCTCATTTGCAAAACCAGTTTTACACTTATCTAATGTTGTCGGATGAGTTCTTTGACCCATGTTGAATTTCGTTCACGGCTTAATACTTCGCAGCGAGCACGTTTCAATACAACAGCAACATAGAAAAATTTGAATGCAAAAGCCATCAAAACCAAAGGAATTAACATTTGTATATCGATGGCAACTTTACCTTTCATGATGTCAATGGTTGCGCCTTGATGCAGACTATTCCACCATGTGACTGAATAATGAATGATTGGAATATTGACCACGCCAACCAAGGTAAGCACTGAAGTTGCTTGTGCTGCTTTGCGTTTGTCTTCGATGGCAGAATTCAGCGCGATAATGCCTAAATACAAGAAAAATAAGATTAATTCTGAAGTTAAGCGTGCATCCCAAGCCCACCAAGTTCCCCACATAGGTTTACCCCAAATCGAACCTGTTATCAAGGCTAAAAGGGTAAATGATGCGCCAATCGGTGCGGAGCTTGCGCCAATCACTTCTGCTAATTTCAATCGCCATACCATGCTAACCACTGCCATTGTCGCCATCACCATGTAAACAAACATTGACATCCAAGCGGCGGGCACATGAATAAACATAATTCGATAACTATCACCTTGCTGATAATCTGGTGGCGCAACGAATAATCCGTAATATAAACCTGCCACCATGAGTACGGTACAGATAGCGGCAAAAAATGGAATAAAATAATTGGTATAACCATAAAAATGACGTGGTGATGCCATTTGATGGTAAAACGTCCACAGAAATTTGAATATATTCATTGTTTTATCTCGATTAACTTAGACTAATCCGTAAGGCTGCTGAAGTCGCAAATGGGGACAAGGTTAAAGCTAAAGTGAGTAGCGCACCTAAGAAATACAATTGTCCAACAATCGGTAAGCCTTCTACGGAGACATTAACGGCATTGGCGGCAAAAATCAATACGGGAATATACAATGGCAAAACGAGCAATGAGACTAACACTCCGCCACGTTTTAAGCCTACAGTCAAAGCGACTCCGATTGCGCCAATCAAACTCAGTACGGGTGTACCCAGTGCCAATGTCACAATTAATGCCCACATTGCTTGATTTGGCAAAAACATTAATGTTGCAAGTAACGGAGAAAGTAATATAAGTGGTAAGCCTGTCACTAACCAGTGTGCCAGCACTTTAGCTAAAATAGCAATTGGCAAGGGTTGGGGGCTTAGAGCAATTTGTTCTAGCGAGCCATCTTCAAAATCAGAACGAAATAAATTATCCAAAGATAACATTGACGCTAGCAATGCCGCGACCCAAATTACACCGGGAGCGATAATCTGTAACTCTTTTGAATCGGGAGAGATGCCCAAAGGAAATAAGCTCACCACAATAATGAAAAATAAAAGCGGGTTTGCAAGTTCAGAACGATGACGGTAAGAAAGTAGCAAATCACGTCTAAGAATTGTCAAAAAACTGGTCATAAAGTAGGGCTTTATTATTGGCGTATTTTTAATATGTTAGTTTATCAAGCTGTGTTTTATCTGTTCAACTTGTCCAACAGTCAGTTGGTTTATTTTCGCAGTCA
>JAYQWJ020000551.1:0-6087 GCA_035829175.2 Candidatus Albibeggiatoa psychrophila | reverse complement strand
TTTAAGCATAAGATTATTTTGTTGAATTAGATTGGTTTGTAAGTTATTGTTCTAATTAGTTCATGATTCAAGACGGAGTCCACTATAGGCTGAAAGTTTAATCAATATCCAACAATGATACAAATAAAATGTCTATTTACTTGAAATAATTTACAGCATCATGGATATTTGGAATCAGTTTGATTTGAAGACGGGGATATTTCATACAATCAATTTGTTTTTGTTATACTTTAAATCATTCTAAATAAAAGTAAAATATCTCTCTTTATAAAAATTACCCAACATAAGCCGTTGTAAAAATCTTGAAAATTACCACGTAAAATAAAAATTTGAGTAATACACAAAATTAAACAATCTTACTGCGTGATTCTTGCTTAATTATGGTCATGAAAAAACATAAAATCAATGGTCACAATTGTTGATTATAATAACTAGATAATTCATCCATGAGGGTTATATCATGTTAGAGTCATTATTGGCTGTACTATTTTCAAGTGGGCAATATATGCCGCATGGTTATTGCTTTCAATGGGATGAAAACTTAGTGCGTCTGCACGTCATATCTGATGCCACCATCGGTATTGCTTATTTTTCCATACCTTTTATGTTGCTCTATTTTATTATTAAACGTAATGATTTACCTTTCAAAGCCTTGTTTTTACTATTTGGTCTATTCATTATCTCTTGTGGCACGACCCATTTATTATCTATTCTCACTTTATATGAACCTTATTATTGGGTTGAAGGCATTGTCAAAGCAACTACGGCGGTGATTTCTGCCATTACCGCGATCTTATTAGTCTTTTTAGTTCCTCAAGCCTTATCCCTACCTAGCCCAAAACAACTGAGTGAATATAACAGTAGCCTAGAATCTGTTGTTGCTGAACGAACTGAAGCCCTGCACCGTAGTGAAGAACGTTTTGAACTTGCGATGCAAGGTGCAAGCGATGGTCTGTGGGATTGGAATATTCAAGACAATACAATGTATTACTCCCCACGTTGGAAAACCATGTTGGGTTATGAAGAAGGTGAACTTTCAGATGAAATGACTGACTGGAAACAATTGATTCATCCTGATTATTTAGCAAATTTTCAAAAATGTATTGATGATTATTTGAACCAGAAAACGCCTATTTACGAAAACCTATATCAGATGCGACATAAACAGGGTCATTATGTGTGGATATTAAGTCGTGGAGTTGCGGTTTGGGATCAGGCAGATAAACCCATTCGATTTGTTGGCACGCACATGGATATGACAGCACAAAAACAAGTTGAGTCTGAACTGCGCGTTGCAAAAAACATCTCTGAACAAGCTAAAAGCCAAGCTGAAATTGCCAACCAAGCCAAAAGTACTTTTCTTGCAAATATGAGCCATGAATTGAGAACGCCACTCAATGGTATTTTAGGTTATGCACAGATTTTACAGCGGGATGAAACTCTTAATGAGAAACAAATTGAAGGCGTAAACATCATTCAACGTAGCGGTGATTATTTGCTCACTTTAATCAATGATATTTTAGATTTAGCCAAAATCGAAGCAGGTAAAATTGAACTGTATCCTACTGATTTTGATTTGAGTTATTTTCTGCAAAATTTGACCGAAGTTTTTACCATGCGGGCACAGCAAAAAGGTATTGCTTTTAATTATGAACAACTTACCCAACTTCCTGTAGGGGTTCATGCAGATGAAAAACGTTTGCGCCAAGTATTAATGAATGTGCTTGGAAACGCGATTAAATTTACAGGGAAAGGTGGCGTTACTTTAACTGCTAATTATAAAGATAATAAATTACAATTCCAGATTATCGACACAGGTATTGGTATTAAGCAAGATGAATTAGATGAAATTTTCAAGCCGTTCCAACAAGTTGGTGATATTAACCAAAAATCTGAAGGGACGGGTTTAGGTTTATCAATTACCCGCAACTTAGTCAGTATGTTACAAGGAGATTTACAAGTTAAAAGCACGCCTAATCAAGGTAGTATTTTCATTATTGTGATTCCTGTGCAAGAAACCTCAGTTGTTGTTGCTAAAGCGGAAACTCCTGTTGTGGTTAAAGATTATAAGCGTGTTGATAATTTATCAGAGCCATTCTCGATTCTGATTGTAGATGATAAACATGAAAATGCTTTAGTTTTGAAAAATTTGCTTGAGCCATTGAAATTCAAAACTTTTAGCGTTAGCAATGGTAAAGAAGCATTAGACGCATTGGAAAATCAAGCGTTTGACTTGCTGATTACGGATTTAGTGATGCCCATCATGGATGGATTTGAATTGGCACGCCGTGTCAGACACCATGAAAATTGGAATCAAGTACCCATTATTGCAGCTTCTGCTAGTGTTTTTGATTACCAACAGACTGAAAGTTTAGATGCGGGTTGTAGTGCATTTTTACCGAAACCAATTCATTTGGAAGAATTACTCAGTGCCATTGCTAATTATTTACCGCTGGAATGGGTGTGTGATAAAGGAGTTAACAATATTCAAGAAAGCAGCGAACCTAGCCAAGATGAAGATGAAAATGTCTCAACCCAAGATATGGCATTGCAAACTGAGTATGCTTCAAAATTATTTGAACTGGGTATGATGGGAGATGTTGAAGAATTAATTATATATATTAATGAGTTACATAGCCAAGGTGAATTATCTACGCCATTATTCAAGAAATTAAAAGTTTTATCTGCTAAGTTTGATGTGGATGAAATTTGCGATATGGTCAAGCCGTATATGGCTGAGTCTTAAAGTTAGCTTTGGAAAAAATTATTATTTGGAAGGTGCTGATTCCTATTATATTTTTAAGGTTCAGCACTGACTGATAATATCAGCTTAAACTCCTTTACTCCAATCTAATTTAGCCCGCAATGTTGTGTAATGGTCGTGACCTTGAGGATGAATCAGGCGGATATGTTGGCGTTTTTCAATCACAACACGGTCGCCCGGAATTAATTCTTGGCACAATACGCCATCAGCATTAAGTTGTGCTTGTCCTGACTGTTCTTGCGCAATCGTAATGTGTACGCAACTATCACCATCAATTACGATTGGACGACTGGTTAAAGTATGTGGGCAAATAGTTACTAAGACCAAAGCATTTAAGGAGGGATGAACAATAGGGCCGCCAGCAGACAATGAATAAGCGGTTGAACCTGTCGGGGTTGAAATCACAACACCATCCGCACGTTGTTGATTGACGAAATGACCATTAATCGTAGTTTCAAAGCTCAGCATGTGCGACATATTCCAGCGATGAATAACCATATCATTCAAAGCATTACAGTGAGACAAGCAATGTCCGTCACGATACACTTCACCATAAATTAAAAATCGATCTTCTTCAATAAATTGTCCTTCGAGTAGAATTTCACTTAAATAAGTGTCCATCTCAGCAGGATTAATATCGGTCAAAAAACCTAAACGTCCTAAATTAACACCTAATAAACACACATCATGTTTGGCTAATAAACGAGCGGCTTGTAATAGCGTGCCATCACCACCAATCGCAATAACCAAATCGCAACGAATACCTAATGCTTCTGTATTTGCTGCTACGCTAATATTATGATGCGCTAATAGACGGGCACTTGGTGCATCAATGGTGATATCAACATCATAGTTTTTTAAAATACTCACTAAAGTTTCTAAAGCTGTTTTAACTCGTGGATCGCCACGCTTCGCAATTAGACCAATACTTTTAAACATAGGGCGTTATATCAACAAGAAACAAGTGGGGCATTGTACCGTAACAAGCCTATTCTGTACTAAAAAATTTTGGAAAATGCTGTATATGACTAAAAATTGACTATCGCTCTTTGCTATATAAGTCTTTCAATCCAAACAGCTTGCCTATCTTCTTATTGAAACAACCCCTAACGTCAAATATCTAACAGTCGATTATCAAAAAAGCTATACTAGTGCCCAATAGCCTAATCTGTTTTTAGGGAGAGGATTATCGTGAATATAAATACATTGAAGTATCTGTTGTTTTTAATGCTGTTGTTTAATATGCCTCATTTATACGCCGCACAGGTCAATGCTGATGTTGTGCAAGTGATTAATAAAACAGGTATTGCACAGGTTATTATCAATTTGGATGTCCATTTTGACTTTGAACCCAGTGCTGAAGAGGTTGAGCAGGCAAGACGTTTACGCTCATTAAAAGCCATTGAACCCCGTCCAGAATTATCAAAATCCGAAAAATTACAGCGTATGAATCAAGCCGTAACCGCAGTTCAGGAAGAAGTTTTACTTGCTGTCGCGCATTTGGATGAAACTCAATTTCAGCTATCAATCCAATATGGTTATATTGCCGCTTTAGTTGCTGATGTCGGACAAGAAGCGTTGGATATTTTGCGCCAACATCCTAAAGTGACTTTAATTCAACTTAATGCGGTTGGTGAAGCCAGTTTGACCACAAATGTGCCGCTGATTAATGGCGATAAAGTGCATAGTTTAAGCCCAACCAGTTATTCAGGTGATGGAATCAGTGTTGCAGTATTAGATTCAGGGATTGATACCGATCATAATGACTTTACTAGTGACGGGGCTATTGTTGATGAAAAATGTTTTGTCAATGAAGGATGTCCGCCTTCTAATGCAAGCGAAAGCAATAGCGCAGAAGATGATTATGGGCACGGTACACATGTGTCAGGCATTATTACATCGCCTAATGGTGTCGCGCCTGATAGTAAAATTGTTGCAGTCAAAGTGATTAATGATGGTGGTTTTTTCCAATTATCATACTTAATGTCTGGTGTGGATTGGGTTATTACAAATCTTGATAGCATTAGCCCAGAAATTCGGGTTATGAATATGAGTTTGGGCTTAACTGACCGTTTTGATGATGCTAGTAAATGTGACACAGCTTATCCCAGTTATACCAAGACCTTTAACCAATTAGCCAATGAACTTGATGTCGTCGTATTTGCCGCATCAGGAAATAATGGTGATACGTCTGCTATTGATTGGCCATCTTGTTTGAGTGATGTGATTGCAATTGGTAATAGTAACAGCAATGATGTTTTGCATGATTTTGGCAATCGCGGGGCTTTAGTGGAAATTGTTGCACCGGGTGTTGATATTGATTCTACTAAAATGGGTGGCGGAACAAAAGCGGATACGGGTACATCAATGTCTTCGCCAATGGCAGCAGGTGTTGCTGCATTATTATTAGAAAAAGACCCTAGTTTAAGTGCCGCATTGATTAAACAAAAATTGATTGATACAGGCAAGGATATTTCTGGTTATAGTCGAGTCGATGCACTGGCAGCAATTGAGGATTCAACAACTCAAGCCCTATTGCAATTAACTCAAAATTCAATCCCTTATCGAAATGGGGGAACTTATAACTTAGGGATATTTAATCAGAATGCCAATATATCAAAACAATTTAAATTATTTAATCTGGGCAATGAAGCATCAATTACAAGCAACTTCAATCTAACAACAGGCGATACAATCAATTTAGAAGGTACTTTTCCCACTAATATTGCGGCAAATAGTTCAGACATTTTTACTTTAAGTTTTCCTACAGATACTGAAGGCAGTTATAGCGGTGCAATTAATTTTGATTATTCCAACGACCCTAATAATACAAATTTTACAACCAACTTAAATTGGCGCGTTTGTGACGGTGTTTTGCCTATCGCCAGTGATTTTAATAATCCTACAGGTTGTTGGGGTACAACGGTTTTACATAATCCAGATGTTGCCAAGGATTATTTTTTTATTAGTAATAATGATCTAACTGATATTGCAAATAAATATGGTAAAGATAGCTTTCAATTCAAATCCTCTATTATCGTTGATTATAGTTATACTAATGCTCAAATTGAATTAACAGCACCTGCATTTTCAACAGTGGGTAACGAAAATGTTAGTATCAGTTTTGATTTTTATGAACGTAATGGCACGGATGATACCGACAAAATGACAGTACAATGGTCTACTGATGGTGAAAACTGGCAAGATATTGAAGAATTTAATTGTCAAACCAGCATCGGTTCAGGCTGGCAACCAAAAAATGTCACTTTACCTAGTGGAGCTGAAAACAAAAGTACAATTTATATTAACTTTTTATTTGATGC
>JAYQWJ020000550.1:0-2126 GCA_035829175.2 Candidatus Albibeggiatoa psychrophila | reverse complement strand
AATTCTTTAATCCTGTCAATCCTGATTCAGACAACATCTTGTCCATCCTTTAATCTGTTGCATCTTGTTTAAAAGCCTCTAAAAAATTCTCATACTGTTATTCTGACTCCCAAATAGAATTTGGGTAATCAGTGATAAAAGCAACAGTAAAAATTCACTATTTCTATAGAATTACCCAAATTTCGACAAAAACGAGATCATGGATAGACAGTTTTTTTAGATTATTTCGTAGATATATGTAGCTATAGAAATAATTTACCCAAGGAAACCACGATGAGAAAATACGCATCAATGCTGCTGATAAGTAGCTGCTGTCTCTATAACGCGACGGCTTTTGCTGTGACCTCTGACATCAAAGCCAATGGTTCAGACGAAGCAATTAATATTAGTTCAAGTGACAAACTTTCAATTACAGTAGAAATCAATGCAGGCGAGCAAGTTGATAATGCGGATTGGTGGGCAGTTGCACATAGTGAATCCGTTGGTTGGTTTTATTACGATCTCAATAATGGCTGGGTCGTTGTCGGAGATTCTTTAACGGATGCTTTTGCCACATATCAAGGAGCGTTATTTTCGTTTCCAGCCACGGAATTATTTGACTTACCTAGTTTGGCTTCAGGCACGTATCATCTGTATTTTGGGGTTGATACCAGCATGGATGGAATCCTAGATAATGCTGCGATCTACGATGGAGTCACCATCAATCTTAAGAGTGGTTTGACTTATCCCATTGTTGATACGAGACAAGGAACTTGCTACAACAATAGCCAACTCATTGATTGTCCTGCTTTAGATGCTGCTTTTTATGGACAAGATGGACAATACACAGGCAATGCGCCCAGTTATACTGACAACGGCAATGCCACAATCACCGATAATGTCACGGGTTTATTGTGGACACAGGAAATATCAAGTTATGCCATGCCTTGGTCTGATGCTGCAAGCTATTGCGAATCACTTGAAACGGGCAACGTGAGCAATTGGCGTTTACCTAGTGTGAAAGAATTATGGTCACTCAGAGACTTTTCAACGGGTTGGCCTTGGATTGATACGGATTACTTTTATCTTGTCGGTGACGGCTCAGAACTGGGTCAACATCATTCATGGACTAACAATCTTTACTTAGTCGAAAGCGAATATCAAAACGAGCAAGTACAGGGTGATCCAGCCTTTATTGTTAACGATTGGACAGGACATATTAAAGCCATGAGTGGCAACCGCTTCGTGCGCTGTGTCAAGGGTGATGAGTATGGCATCAATGACTTTGTTGATAATGCTGATAAAACCGTGACTGACAATGCAACAAGTTTGATGTGGATGCAAGATGATAGCGGCTATACAATGAATTGGGAAGATGCACTTAAATATGCTGAAGAATCAACTTATGCAGGCTATGACGATTGGCGTTTACCTAATGCTAAAGAAATTCAAAGTATTGTGAAGTATGACGGTAGCTTTCCTGCCATCAATAGCAGCCTATTCAATCTTTCCGAGCTAACCAACGTAAAAGGTCAAACTGATTATCCTTTTTATTGGACCAGCACATCTAATCCCGTCCAAGGTGCTGAGGGCGATGAAGATATTGATGGTGGAAAAATTTATGCTTGGGTGTTAGCTTTTGGTTATAACACTGACCCAGATGGCTATGATTTACATGGCGCAGGTTCATTTGTTTTTGATGCCAAAGCCGAAGAGGTTTCTACAGATTCTCATATTGAAGTTTTTTACCACCATGTACGTCTCGTGCGCGGCGGCACTGTGACCGAAACACCAGCAGGTGATCCAACTACTTATCGTGGTGATGATGAGACAAGAGTTATCGTGTTTCCAGACGGTGATATGGGTCAACCCGGTGGCGGCGGTGATGCAGGTAGCCCACCTGACACAGCGGCTGCTGCGGAACAACTCGGTGTGACTGAAGAAGATTTGTTAGCTGCATTAGGCGATCCAAGTCAGGGTGCGCCAGATTTTGAAGCGGCTGCAACAACCTTAGGTGTCTCAGTGGAAGACTTACAAGCGGCATTAGGCGTTGGAACAGATGCTCCGCAAAATGATGATGCGGGAAATCCTCCGACTGATGATGATGCGGGAAATCCTCCAACTAATGATGATGCGGGAAATCCTCC
>JAYQWJ020000549.1:0-1486 GCA_035829175.2 Candidatus Albibeggiatoa psychrophila | reverse complement strand
GGTTAAATCGTGCAACTGGATAAAATTGAAGCGGTAGTCAGACCACGGACACCTTGGGAAGCGATTGATTTAGGGTTTTGCATGATGCAACGCTGGATGTGGGATTTTTACCCGATTTGGTTTGCGCTGACTATTCCCGTGTTTTTAGTTGTTTATATACTTGCTGCTTTATTTACCGATTATCCTGAAATTTGGGCACCGCTTATTGTTTGGTGGTTAAAACCGTTGTTCGACCGTATTATTTTGCACTTTTTTAGCCATGCCTTATTTGGTGAACAAATCACACTTAAAAAGATGATAAGAGCCTTACCCAGTTTAATATTTAGAGTCCGTTTGCTCTTAGAATTGACTTTTTACCGTTTAACGCCTGTACGTTCTTTTATCTTACCGATTTGGCAATTAGAAGGCAGTCATGGTGCAATGGCGCGGCAACGTTTCAAAGTGTTACAGCAAAGTACACATAGTACCGCATCGTGGCTAACAATCACTTGTGCTCACTTCCAAGGTCTGATTGTTTTATTGTTATATACTTTAGTGTTTTTATTCTTACCTGAAAATACAAATTTAGAATCCGTATTCAGCATTTTTATCGAAAATAATTCAATTCTTTTATGGCTAGATTTAATCTTTAATTACATTGCCTTAAGTCTAATAGAGCCATTTTATGTGACAGGTGGATTTGCTTTGTATTTAAATCGCCGCACTCATTTAGAAGGTTGGGATATTGAGTTAACGTTCCGCCAAATTCGCAAAAAAGTAGCTGCATTACAAACGGTTGCTACAATCTGTTTAGTTGCGATTATCTCGCTGAATTTTTATGCGCCATTAGCCAGTGCGCAAGTTGCTCAAGCTGAACAATCCAAACAATATATTGAAGAAGTGTTGCAAAAAACTGAATTTCAAACCACGGAACAACAATCATATTGGAAATATGCAGGGGACATCTCTGACGAAGATATACTTGGCTCGGGTAACAGTTGGATGCTGCCTCTTTCATGGATTGGCTTATGGGCGCAATTATTTGAGATTGTATTATGGTTGGCAATTGGCGGTGCTATCGGCTGGATAATCTATAAAATTTTACAAAACCCTGAGTTACAACAATGGCTAAATCAAAATAAAATCAATACTTATCAACCACAAGTTGAATCGACTCTAATACCCACATCAAAAAATCAGCCTTTGCCTGACAATATTGCGCAACAAGCATGGCAATTATGGGAACAAAATGAGCATCGGCAAGCGGTAAGTTTGCTATATCGTGGGACGTTGTTACAGTTACAACAGCAGTATGAAATGGCGATTCATGACAGTGCCACTGAAAATGAATGTGTCCGTTTAGTGCGTCGAACCCAAAATGTGGATTTATCAGCCTATTTTTCACGTTTAACCCGTGCTTGGCAAATTCTCGCGTATGGCAAACATTCACCTGATTCTGATGAAGTTAAACAACTTTGCGAACAATGGGCGCGACATTTTCAATAAC
>JAYQWJ020000548.1:0-2753 GCA_035829175.2 Candidatus Albibeggiatoa psychrophila | reverse complement strand
TTAAAAATCAGCAGCTTAAGAAACTATCAAAAATAAAATATCTTATTCCTTATTCCAAACTTTAGAAGACTAGCCTAGAATGAAATTTAGATATAAACATACTTGAAACTGGCAATGACAACGATTCCTATCCATTCAGAAAATACCACAGGCAATGTGTCTCCATTATTAAATGAGATTCGACACGCGCTGCAAAAATTATTAAATCAAAATGAACCAACTTGTATTGATTTAAACAGTTTGCCATTTTCGCCTGATGATGAGCGGGCTTTACAACAACATTTGGGGAACGGTGAGATACAAGCTGAATTGAATAGTTTAGGCATCAGTCGCATTTGGGAAACGCAAATCAGCGGTGTGTGGTGGATTGAACATTTCAACGCTGAAAACCAGAAAACCAATCAATATTTGGAAATTACTTGGATTCCCGATATTTTAAAATCACAAATCGAAGATGTCAGAGACAGTTTAGAACAACTAACAAACTCTCAAAATAAGGTTTAATTCAATCTTTTCTCATCAACTCAAAATAACCGCGCCTATTTAAATTATGCAAAATACTCAAACTCCAATCATTCTGGTTTTTGCAGGAAATGATCCGACGGGTGGTGCAGGATTATGCGCTGATACTCAAGCACTTGCTTTGACAGGTTGCCATATTGCCCCGATTGTCACTTGTACCACGATTCAAGATACACACAATGTTTATCAAATTCTGCCGCTGGAAAAAAATCATATCTTTCAACAAGCAGAAACTGTATTAAAAGACATGTCGATTGCGGCGATTAAATTAGGTTTATTGGGCAGTTTGGGCGCGATTGAAGCTGTAACGCAGATTTTACAAACTTATCCAACACTTCCCGTTATTTTTGATCCTATCCTAGCGGCGGGTGGTGGTCAGAATTTATCTAATCAAACAATACGTGAAGCACTGCTAGAATTGATTTTACCGCATACAACCGTTATTACACCCAATACACAAGAAATTCAAAAACTAACAGGTTTAAATGATGGGCAACAAGCAGCAAATAAATTACAAGAAAAAGGCTGTGAATGGGTTTGTTTGACGGGGACGCACGATGCCACTGATATGGTCGTCAATCGTTTATATCATCAACAACGCTGTGTGCAAACGTCACAATGGAATAGGTTGCCAGAAACCTATCACGGTTCGGGTTGTACTTTGGCGGCGAGTATTGCAGGTTATATCGCGCAGGGAAATGAGATCACAAACGCAGTAAAAATGGCACAGCAACTGACTTATCGTAGTTTGCAACAGGCTTACCAAGCTGGTCAAGGTCAGTGGCTACCTTACCGTGCAGCATAATGACTAATAATGTACATCATCAATTTTTTGGACAATTTCTTTGGTTTCTGTGGCTAAGAAATCTAAAAATGTTCGCGCGACCAATGATAATTTTTTCTCAGTCAAATGCACTGCATACCAATGGCGCATCAACGGAAAATTTTTCACATCCAATATCGTAATCATCTTAGCAGACAACTCTAAAGATAAAGTATGGCGTGATAAAACCGACAAGCCCAAACCTGCAATCACACCTTGTTTAATTGCCTCACTGCTGCCTAATTCCATGCCTGTTTTTAAGGTGAGATTATGTTCATTAAAGCAACGGTTCATCGCCAAACGTGTACCTGAACCATGTTCTCGCACTAAAAAGATTTCATTGGCTAACTTTTCTAATGGGATATTCTTCTCACTCGCTAATGGATGAGTCGGTTTTGCCAATACAACCAATGGATTATCTAAAAATTGATGGATTTTCACATTAAGCTGTTCAGGCACTTGACCCATAATCACTAAATCATCTTCATTATCTGATAAGCGTTGCAAGATTTGGGTGCGATTGGTGACATTTAAACGGATATTGACTTCAGGATAACGCTTGAGAAAAGCACTTAAAATATGCGGAATAAAATAAGTTGCAGTCGTGACCACCGAAATTTTCAGCGTGCCTTTCACCGTACCTTGCAATTCATTCAGCGTCATTTCTAACATCTCAATACGGTCAAAAATATCATGACAAGCTTTGTATAATTCCTTCCCAGCTTGGGTTAAATAAATTTTTTTACCAATTTGCTCAAATAAAGATGTCCCTACATGACTTTCAAGTTGCTTAATTTGAGTTGAAACCGCAGGCTGGGTCAAACACATTTCAGCCGCAGCACGGGTAAAACTTAAGTGGCGTGCCACCGCCTCAAATAAGGTTAATTGGCGTAAAGTCATATACATAAATAAATCCTTATTGATGACTTGTGGGTCTATAAAATATTTTAATATAGAAAATTAGAAATTTTAACTTTTAATCTGCTGAAAAATGTTTAAAGTGCTTGTATTAGATTTTACTGATGTATTAATATTAAATAAAAAACGGGTCTAAATCAAATTTTGGATAGACAACTTTGATTTTATAAGTTTGAGATAGGAAAGGCTAAGTGTATATCTTAATTTTTGCTGTCCCAAAATGATAAGACATAACTTTTTTTTATGAAAAGAATCATAATATATAATTTTTAATTATACATGATTCTCACTATAGTGGCGACCAACTAGACCACAAAAACAATATCAACGAAGGAGTGAACGCAATGGATCAATCAAGCCGTTATGCTGATTTAAGCTTAAAAGAAGAAGATTTAGTTGCTGGTGGCGGTCACGTTTTATGTGCTTATAAAATGAAGCCTAAAACGGGTTATGGATATTTAGAAGCAGCTGCTCACTTCGCGGCTGAATC
>JAYQWJ020000547.1:0-4692 GCA_035829175.2 Candidatus Albibeggiatoa psychrophila | reverse complement strand
CTACAATTTGCAAAGTGTGGGGACAACAACGTTTCGTGATGAATTCGGTCGACCGCTGAAAAATCCAATTGATTTAGCCTTTGCCACCGACCACCGTGCGCCCATGCACTACATGCAATATCAATATTCGGTGTTAGAACAAGGTGTTGATAGCGAGCTACCGATTTATATCACCAATTTAGAAAAAGTCGGGATTAAATACCAAACGCTGGGCAAAAAAGGCTGGTCTGAATTGCTCAATACCGAATTGGAATACCCAAAAATCCAAGACGTAGCGATTAAAACCCCGTTCAATGTGCGAAAATTACTGAATGGTAAATCGGGTGTGGTGCAAGGCTATTACAAAACCACGCCAAGTACTGATAATCATGAAGAAAATCGCTGGTTTTTCAGCCAAGTTACGCCGTATCAAATCCAAGTCAAATTAGGACATCACAATACCTTAGTTTGGGTGACGGAATTCGCCACGGGTAAACCTGTTGCTAATGCGACCGTCAATCTATTTTCAGGCAATTATCAACCGCAACGCGAGCCGTATAAAACGCTAACCACCGCAACCACCAATGAACACGGTGTAGCAATGTTGGCAGGGACGAGCGAACTTGATCCCAAATTAGACAAAATAAGTGTTTATAGTCGTGATAAAGAACGCTTTTTTGTGCAAGTTGAAAATGGTGAAGACCGCGCGTTGTTGCCGCTTGATTATGAATATCAAATTTCGATGTATGATTTAAATCTGGATTATTCGCTGTATCCTTCGATGCGTAAACAATACGGGCATATCCATACTTGGGGCACGACCGCACAAGGGATTTATAAAGTTGGCGATACGGTGCAATACAAAATTCTCGTGCGCGACCAAGACAATCAACGCTTTATCCCTGCGCCTGCGGAAAAATACACCTTGCAAGTGCAAGACCCGATGGGCAAAACCGTGCATGAAGCCAAAAAAGTCAAACTGAATGAATTTGGTAGTTTACACGGAGAATTCACGATTCCAAAAACAGGATCAGTGGGCTGGTATGCGTTTAATTTAAAAGCCAGTTTCACTAAAGAAAGTTGGCAACCAATGCGGGTTTTAGTCAGTGATTTCACCCCCGCGCCATTCCGTGTCAGCACAGAAATTCAAGGCAAATTATTCAAACAAGGCGATACAGTTAAAGTCGATACCTTGGCGAAATTGCACGCAGGCGGTGCGTATGGCGATGCGGAAGCCCGTGTCACCGCGATTTTAAAACCCCGTAGCTTAAACTCGACGCATCCCGTTGCCAAAGGCTTTTGGTTTGATGTCAGCACCGATAAAGATTACGACTCAACCATTTTCCAAACCACAGGCAAAGTCGATGACAAAGGCGAAATGCTCACCGAATTCACTTTGCAAAACTCACCGATTTTATACGGTCAACTGACTTTAGAAAGCGCGGTCAAAGACGATAGAGGTAAAAACGTCGCCAGTTCTAGCACTGCAAAATATGTCGGTCGAGATCGATTTGTCGGCACAAAACAAGAAAGCTGGCTCGCCACCGCAAAACAAGATAATGAGATTCAATTATTGGTGGTCAATGAATTTGGGCAACCGACCACAGGCACAGCCATCAGCGTCAAAATCGAACGCGAAGAAGTCAAAGCCTCACGAGTCAAAGGCGCAGGCAATGCTTATTTAACCAAATATGAACGTTCTTGGGTTGATGCTGGTACATGCCAACAAGCTGATTTAAGCTCAGATATTGAACCATTGACGTGTACATTTAATCCTGAAAAAGTCGGCGATTATCGTTTGACTGCGACGATTCAAGATACTGAAGGCTTAAGCCATAGCACCACGGAAACCATTTGGGTTGTGGGTTCGGGTTTAGCGATGTGGGCGATGCCAACGGGTAACGGTTTGCATATTATGCCTGAGCAGGAAAACTACAAAGTCGGTGACACTGCGAAATATTTGCTTAAAAATCCGTATCCTGAAGCACAAGCTTTAATTACCGTTGAACGTTACGGCGTGTTGGACAGTTGGACACAAACCATTAGCAACAGTATTGAAGTGATTGAAATCCCAATTAAACCAGATTATGTACCGGGCTTTTTCGTGTCTGTGACATTGTTCTCACCACGGGTGGATAAACCGCTAGGCGATGGACAAGTGGATTTAGGCAAGCCGACTTATAGAATGGGCTATGTTAAAACCATGGTCAATGAGCCATACAAAAAACTGATTGTTGACATCAAAACCGACAAGCCAACTTATCGCCCACGCGAACAGGTCAAGATTGATTTTCAAGTGAAACCATTAAATGCTGAAATGCAAACCGAGCAGCCGATTGAATTAGCGATTGCGGTATTGGATGAATCGGTATTTGATTTGGTGCAAGGTGGAAAAGCGTATTTTGATCCGTATGAAGGCTTTTACAATTTAGATGATTTGGACATGGCGAATTTCAGCTTGTTGACCCGTCTCATCGGTCGGCAGAAATTTGAGAAAAAAGGCGCGAATGCAGGCGGTGACGGTGGAATGGGCTTAAGTATGCGCTCAGTGTTCAAATATATCAGCTATTGGAATCCGTCAATTCCTGTGGATAAAGAGGGCAAAGCACAGATTCAATTTAATGTCCCAGACAATTTAACGGGTTGGCGCGTATTGGCGATTGCGGTCACGCCTGATGACAAAATGGGTTTAAGCGATGCCAATTTCAAAGTGAATCAACCGATTGAATTACGTCCAATTATGCCGAATCAAGTGCTAGAAGGCGACAGCTTCCATGCAGGATTTAGCGTAATGAATCGCACCGAGAAAACCCGTCAACTCAGCGTTGATATTCAAGCCACGGGCATGATTACAGACGGCAAACAAGCCTTTACTCAAAGCCTGACCGCTGAACCGTATCAACGTTATAAATTATGGATGCCGTTAGAAACCAAGGATGACGGGCATGTGCATTTTGTCGCAACCGCGAAAGATGATGAAGAACAAGACGCTTTAGAGCATCATTTAATCATTCATCCACGTCGCGCGATGGACAGCCAAGCCACTTATGGCACAACGATAGCGAACAAAATCACTGAGAAAATAGCTATTCCACAACATATTTATCCTGATGTCGGTGGCTTAAGCGTGACTTTATCGCCTACCGTGATTGGTGGGGTTAGCGGCGCGTTTGATTACATGCGTGATTATCCGTATGCGTGTTGGGAACAGAAGTTGACTAAAGGTGTGATGGCTTCGCATTTCAATCAGTTACGCGATTATGTCAGTGATGTGGTTTGGGATGAAAGCGAGACTTTGCCACAAAGCACTTTACAGTTAGCCACCGATTTCCAAGCGTCTAACGGCGGTATGGCTTATTTTATTCCGACCGATAATCGGGTCAGTCCTTATTTAAGTGCTTACACTGCGTTGGCGTTTAATTGGATGCGCGAACGGGGTTTACCTGTTAATGATAAAGTCGAGAATAAATTGAATGACTACTTATCACGCTTGTTACGCAAAAATATCGCGCCTGAGCATTATTCGGCGGGCATGTCGTCTACCGTGCGAGCCGTTGCATTAGCCGCGTTGGCGAAACAGCAAAAAGTCACTCGTGAGGATATTAAACGTTATCAGCCTCATGTCGATAGTATGAGTTTGTTCGGTCAAGCGATGTATTTGCAAGCCGCGATTCAAATTCCACGCACCCAACGGATTCAAGATGAGGTGGTGAATAAAATCTTGTCTCATGCGAATCAGACTTCGGGTCGTGTCTCGTTTGTGGAAGATTTAGACAGTAATTACAAACGTTTATTGTCTACGCCATTGCGGACGGAATGTGTAATTTTAAGCAGCTTATTGCAATACGATGAAAATGCGAAAGGCAAAGCGAAAACTGATGTTGGTGATCTGCCATTTAAATTGGTGCGTCAAATTACCCAATCTCGCAAGCAAAAAGGCCATTGGGAAAATACCCAAGAAAATATGTTTTGTATGAATGCTTTGATTGATTATGCGCGAATTTATGAAAAAGAAAGCGTGGATATGGCAATCACTTCATTTTTGGATACCGAGCAATTGGGTTATGTTGAATTCGATGACGTGCAAAATCCTGCGGAAACCTTCGCCCATCAAATGACTTCTAGCGATGTCGGTCGTGAAGCAGTGGTGAAATTGCAGAAGGAAGGCTCAGGACGGATGTATTACAACTTGCGTTTGCAGTACGCGCCGTTAGATGAGAAAGCCGAGGCGGTGAATGCAGGTATGTCATTGCAACGTGAATATCATGTGGAACGTGATGGCGAATGGGTGTTATTACAAAGCCCGATGCAAATTAAAGCAGGCGAATTAGTCCGAGTTGATTTGTATTTGTCCTTACCCGCAGCCCGTCATTATGTGGCGGTGAATGATCCTGTTCCCGGTGGTTTAGAACCTGTGAATCGTGATTTAGCCACGGCTTCAACCGTCGATGCTGACAAAGCGGGTGGACAATATGCAGGCGGTTCATTGTGGTTTACCCGTAATGATTGGTCAGGCTATAACCTGTCATTCTGGAGTTTCTACCATAAAGAACTACGCCATCATGCAGCGATTTTCTATGCAGATTATTTGAGCGCAGGCAATTATCACTTATCCTACACCGCTCAAGCGATTGCAGCAGGTGAATTTAGTGTGATGTCCACTCATGCAGAGGAAATGTATGAACCTGAGATTTACGGTAAAAGTAAACCTGC
>JAYQWJ020000546.1:0-1963 GCA_035829175.2 Candidatus Albibeggiatoa psychrophila | reverse complement strand
AAAACTATCTCTTTTTATTTCAATTACTTAAAAATTCATTTCACATCAAGCGTAACATAAAACACCGCATTGAATGTGATTATTTAGCGCAATATTTCAGGATGCTAAAATGATAAACTCTTTACCACTCAGTTGATAATCGCTGCCACTTGATTGATAATTTGGGCTTTTAAACATAGCAAACTAACATGACCCAATTTATTGTACAGCCCAGTCAAACTTTACAAGGCACTTTTCGTGTTGCAGGCGACAAATCCATTTCACACCGTTCGATTATGTTAGGTGCATTGGCAGAAGGCACAACCAAAGTCACCGGTTTTTTAGAAGGTGAAGACACACTGGCAACATTAGCCGCATTTCAAGCCATGGGGGTTAAAATTCAGCGTCCAGCAAACCAAGAAGTGATTATTCAAGGGGTTGGATTGCATGGTTTAACGCCGCCTAGCCACAGTTTGGATTTAGGCAATTCTGGTACATCGATGCGCTTATTGGTCGGTTTGATGTCTGGACAAGCGTTTGATACAGAATTAGTCGGCGATGCGTCATTATCCACTCGTCCCATGCGTCGTGTTACAGATCCGTTGGCGATGATGGGGGCAAAGATTAAGTCTACAGAAAAGGGTACACCGCCGCTAAAAATCAAAGGTCAACAACGCTTGCAAGGTATTCATTACGAGATGCCGATTGCCAGTGCTCAAGTTAAATCTTGTTTATTGCTCGCAGGTTTATACGCCCAAGGTGAAACCAGTGTATCTGAGCCTGCACCGACGCGTGACCACACCGAACGTATGTTACAAGGTTTTGCTTACCCCGTGAAAACAGATGGCAATAAAATCAGCGTGCAAAGCGGTGGTAAATTAACCGCAACTCAAATTGATGTACCTAGCGATATTTCATCAGCGGCGTTTTTCATGGTGGGCGCGAGCATTGCCCAAAATGCAGATGTGACGTTACAACATGTTGGAATTAATCCGACTCGGATCGGGGTGATTAACATTTTACGTCAAATGGGCGCAGATATTACTTTGCACAATAAGCGGGAAATAGGAGGCGAACCTGTGGCAGATATTCAAATTCGTTCAGCGCAATTAAAAGGAATTCAAATTCCCGAACCCCAAGTGCCATTAGCGATTGATGAATTTCCAGTTCTATTTGTTGCAGCGGCGTGTGCTGAAGGTAAAACAATTTTAACAGGCGCGAAGGAATTGCGGGTTAAGGAAAGCGACCGTATTCAAGTGATGGCGGATGGTTTAATTACGCTGGGGATTGATGCGAAACCTACAGAAGATGGGATGATTATCCAAGGCGGTCAGTTGCAAGGCGGTGAGATTCAAAGTCATGGCGACCATCGGATTGCAATGGCGTTTACCATGGCGAGTTTGCGAGCTAAAGATACAATTACAATTCATAACTGTGATAATGTTGCAACATCATTTCCTAACTTTGCTCAACTTGCACAAGATGCAGGTATTGATATGATAGTCCTATAAAAATCAAAGATTGGCAGCCTACTTTATTTAGCCCAAATCCATCACTTTTTAGAGAAGCTCATGCGTATAGAAAACACACTCAATATATTTGCGACATTGATTTATGCTATTTCTTACATTGTGCTTTTGCTTGCATTCACATTGATTGAAAATGAACGCATGACTTATATTGCAGGTGGTTTGGGCGGGATTATCTTAGGCACAATCTTGCTTGGGTTTGCAAAAATTGTTTATTACCAAGAAAAAAATCATCAAGAATTACTCGAATTGGTGCGTACTCAACGTTCAGAATTACGTGCTTTGAATGAGATGCAGAAATCGATGCAAAATGTGCAAAAAATTCTTATGGCACAATATTCGACTAAGCAACCTGCAAAAACCGCTACTAAGCCTGCTAAACCGAATGATGGCTAAAAATCACCAGTGATTAAGAGTACAGGATTTATCCTGCCCATGTTGCTGGTGCAAAATGA
>JAYQWJ020000545.1:0-6753 GCA_035829175.2 Candidatus Albibeggiatoa psychrophila | reverse complement strand
TTGGTGGAAAACGCTGCGTTATTCCACCCTACTATTTATAAAATAAAAAATTATTTGGCTTTGCCTTGATTAGCAACCGCTGCCATCGCGGCTTTGACGGCTTCTTCATCACCTAAATAATAACGATTGGTTGGCTGCATATTTTCATCTAATTCATACACTAAAGGCATACCTGTTGGTACATTTAAGCCGACGATGTCTTGTTCTGAAACATTATCTAAATACTTAATCAAAGCACGTAAACTATTACCATGAGCGGCGATAATCACTTTTTTGCCCGACTTAATGGTTGGGACAATTTCGTCATGCCATAAAGGCAATACACGATCAACCGTGTCTTTTAAACATTCTGATAAAGGAACTTGGCTGTCATCTAAATCTTTATAACGTGGATCATGACCCGCATAACGCTCGTCTGATTTTTCTAATGCAGGCGGTGGTGTGTCATAGCTTCTACGCCAGACTTTGACTTGATCTTCACCATGTTTTTCTGCCGTTTCGGCTTTATTTAAACCTTGTAATGCACCGTAATGGCGTTCGTTCAACTTCCATTCACGTTGCACAGGAATCCACATTAAATCCATTTCATCCAAAATATGCCACAATGTTCTAATCGCACGCTTTAATACCGACGTGTACGCAATATCAAATTCAAAGCCTTCTTTTTTAAGCAATTCACCTGCTGCTGAGGCTTCTTTCAAGCCTTTTTCAGATAAATCTACGTCTTTCCAACCAGTGAAACGATTTTCCTTATTCCAAACGCTCTCACCATGTCTGATTAAGACTAACTTATACATAAATCTATACTCTCTGATTCAATGAATAACCAACAACAGCTTATTATAAAAAACACGTTGTTAAGGTTTTCAATTAGATGTGGATATTTAAAAAGCTTAGATGATTGGGATTTAGAAAGTCAGTCTATAAGCCGGGTTCTGTATACTCGAAAGTATGACAATCATTCATCTGGGAAATTCGTCACCGAATCCCTCAAGCGACCTACCCGAAACCACGCGGACACACATGTATATGTTTCTTATTTGGTCTTGCTTCAAGTGGGGTTTACCCTGCCATGCCTGTTGCCAGCCATGCGGTGCGCTCTTACCGACACCATTTCACCCTTACCTTTTTCAAGGCGGTATATTTTCTGCGGCACTTTCCGTAGGCTTTCGCCTCCCAGACGTTATCTGGCACTCTGTCCTATGAAGCCCGGACTTTCCTCCCTATTTTTCAATAGCGCGATTGTCCAACCAACTTTCTAAGCCAGAGAGTTTAAGCGGTTTTATCAATGTTCGCAAGTTGTTGCTTTCATTTATAAGCGGTTTTTCTATAAAATACTGAAAATTCATATTTGAGAGCATAACAATGAACCAAACCTTTGCAGACAAAGCCATTTTAATTACAGGCTGTTCCAGTGGCATTGGCTACGGCGTGGCAACAGGATTAAAACAACGTGGCTATCGTGTATTTGCAACGGCGCGTAAATTAGAAGATGTTGAACGATTAAAAAACGAAGGCTTTGAATCAACGCAATTAGATTTAAATGATTCTGATTCGATTCATCGCGCCGTAAAAACGGTTTTAGAGCTGACAGACGGAAAATTATATGGCTTATTCAACAATGGCGCGTATGGTCAAGTCGGTGCGATTGAAGATTTAAGCCGTACCGCATTGCGCGAACAGTTTGAAACCAATGTGTTAGGCACACATGAATTAACTTGCCAATTGATTCCCGTGATGCGTGGTCAAGGCGAAGGTCGTATTATTCAAAATAGTTCATTATTGGGTTTAACCGTGTTGCCATTGCGTGGTGCATATAATGCTAGTAAATATGCTTTAGAAGGATTATCAGCCACATTAAGAGTTGAATTGCATGGAAGTGGCGTTTATGTGTCATTGATTGAACCCGGTCCTATTCGCAGTCGGTTTCGAGAAAATGGTGTGCTTCATTTTAAGCGTCATATTGCTGACATAAAAAACAGCCCGCATCAAGCAAAATATGCTTTAGCAGAACAACGTTTATTAAAACAAGGAGATGTTGCGCCTTTTACATTGGGCACAGATGCGGTATTAAAAAAAGTGATTCATGCCTTAGAAGCGAAAAAACCTAAGCCGCATTATTTTGTCACTACGCCAACTTATATATTGGTGACTTTGCGTTATTTATTACCTGTTGCGGCGATGGATTGGATTGCACGGAAAATTGGCGGCTGAATTAACAATGAACATATCGTTGTATTTTTGAGTGTTGTGTCAAGCTTTTGTTTATAAATCAACATTATTTCGCTTGACAAACTGACTTAAATCCACACAATTAATACCAAATAATATCCAAGGGGAGGATTTAAAATTGTCTAAAATCTACTGGGCTTATGGTTTCATTTTGTTAATCACGGGCTGTCAATTTAATCCCATTCAATCTAAATCGGCAAACGCTGATATTCAGCAGATTAAAAATCTATCAGCACAGCAATTAACGCAATTGTCCAGCCTGCCGACGGAGACTTCTCCTAGCGCATTATTTTCTTCTATGGAAACCTTAACCCAAGCAGAAAAAACTTTATTAGATGCTGAAAATTTAAGAAATGCTGAAGAAGAACAATATATTGGTATTTTACAAAAGAAAAAAGAACAAATCGCTTTAGAGTTACAACAAGCTGAACAGTCATTGCAACATGCACGAGATTTGCGTGAAGCCGCTGAAATGGAGCATTTGGCGTATTTATCTAAACGTCAGTCTGAAATTGCCGCTCGGGTCGCGCAACGTAAGCGAGGAAAAGTAGAGCATCAACAATTATTAGATAAACAACTGGCATTTCTTCAGGAAGTCAATCATTTACAAGATGAATTATTAAGTGAACAATTACAAGCGGCTAAACAAAATTCAGTGCGCTTAAAAAATGAATTAACTGAGCTGCAAAGTCAGCAAACAGAACGTGGCTTAGAACTCAGTTTTGGAGAGGCTTTTTTTGATTTAGATGCTTCGGATTTACCGCCTGATGTGTTGAGAAATTTGGATAAAGTGGCAGAATTCCTGAAATCGAGGAGCATTTATAAAGTTTTGATTGAATCGCATACCGATAATTCTGGCGAAGAGCCTTATAATTTAGATTTATCTCAACGCAGAGCAGATTTTGTACGCTCTAAATTGATTGAACGCGGCATTCATCCAAGCCAAATTATGGCAAAAGGTTATGGAGAATTATGGCCTGTAGCAAGCAATGAAACCGAATCTGGTCGACAACAAAATCGCCGTGTAAAAATGATTATTCTCAATCGTGGTGATGGTGAATTTTCGGAAAATTAATTAAGAAATTGTTTATGCTTAAAAAATCCTAAATAATTATGAATACAATATTGGGCTTGTTCGGATAATTTGCACACTCCTGCAAGCTTAATTTAATGACGAGAATTTATCGCTAGCGATGGTGTTATAAATAATCTCTAAATACATTACTTTCAAACCGAAAATAAGCAATCCCTAACATTTCATTTACCAGCTAGTTTATAATGCCATTCTCATTATCGCCAATGCGAGCATTATGATTCAAGTTCAAACTGCCGAAACCTATCTCATTACACAACAACCCTATTATGAACCGATAGGCAATGAAATCAGTCTGTTTGAGGCTGCATATCAAAATCAATTACCCGTTTTGTTAAAAGGACCTACAGGTTGTGGCAAAACCCGTTTTATGGAATATATGGCGTGGCGTTTACAACGACCTTTGATTACGGTGTCGTGTCATGATGATTTAACCGCATCGGATTTAGTTGGACAATTTTTGATTAAACAAGACCATACCACTTGGGTTGATGGTGCATTGAGCCGTGCTGTGCGTTGTGGCGGGATTTGTTATTTAGATGAAGTGATTGAGGCGCGTAAAGATACCACGGTTGTGATTCATCCCTTAGCAGATGACAGACGTATGTTGCCGATTGATAAACTGGGCGAATTATTGAGTGCACCGCCTGAATTTTGTTTAGCCCTTTCGTACAATTCCGGTTATCAAAGTGTGTTTAAAGATTTAAAACCAAGTACACGCCAACGCTTTGTTGCTTTAGAATTTAATTATCCTGAACACGATACTGAACGTCAAATTATTATGCAGGAAACCCAAACTGATTTAATCACCGCTGAAAAACTGGTTAAATTTGCACATACCACCCGCAATTTAAAACAAAATGGTTTGGAAGAAGGGGCAAGCACTCGATTGTTGGTTCATGCTGTCAAATTAATTCAATCAGGTATCAAACCTAAAATCGCCTACCATAGCGCAATTACCCAAGCCTTAACCGATGATGCTGAAATGCTCGCCGCGATTGATGAATTAGCGGGAGCTTTTTTTAGCTAACAGATTGTTTTTTAAAATTTTATTCGTATTATTTCTCACTTTATAGCTACATTTTTTAGGATTAACTGAATGGATATTGTTACGTTAGGTTTGTTTTTACTTGGTTTTGTATTTCTGGTTGTTGGGGCTGATACGCTGGTCAAAGGGGCTTCTGAATTTGCAACGTCGGTTGGTATTTCACCCCTTGTTGTGGGTTTGACTATTATTGCATTTGGTACGAGTGCGCCTGAGTTTGCGGTCAGTGTGCAATCGGCTTATGCGGGTCAACCTGATTTGACGGTGGGTAATGTCGTCGGGAGTAATATTTTAAATATTTTAATGGTGCTGGGAATTGGCGCAGTGATTTCACCCCTCACGGTCAACATCAAATTAATTAAAATAGATGTGCCGTTGATGATTGCAGTGTCTATTTTGCTTTATGTATTAAGTATGGATTTGATGATTAGCCGTTTTGATGGCATGATTTTATTTGCAATTGTTGCAATTTATACCACTTATTTGATTGTCCAAAGCCGTCGTGATAACAGTATTATTGCTGAAGCCGAGTTAGAAGAACTAGAAGAATTACAAAAATCTAGTGAAGAACACAGCGTATGGGTAAAAGTCGCTTATATTCTTATAGGCTTAGTCTTATTGGTTGTAGGCTCGAATTGGTTGGTGAATGGTGCAGTCATGGTGGCACAATACTTTGGCTTAAGTGAATTAATCATTGGTTTGACCATCATCGCAATCGGTACATCATTACCAGAATTAGCCGCCACTGTTGCAGCCAGCATCCGTGGTGAAAAAGATATGATTATCGGTGGGGCAATCGGCAGTAATTTATTCAATATTTCAATGGTATTAGGCGTATCCAGTATGATCGCGCCGAATGGGATTGCAGTGTCACCAACCGCATTAAATGTTGATATGTTGATTATGATTGCGGTTGCTATTTTATGTTTACCGACCTTTTTCAGTGGCAAACAACTTGACCGTTGGGAAGGCGTGTTGTTTTTAGCTTATTATGCGGCTTATACGATTTTTTTGTTGCTATCTGCTTTAGATCATCCAAGTTTACCTTTATTCAATCAAGTCATGTTATGGGGCGTGATTCCAGTCACCATTGTAATACTCAGCGCATTGGTTTGGCACGATCATAAACAAGCCTAAAATAATCATCTTTGGGATTTAATAAACTCATTCTCATCATCAATTGGCAATTGGCGGGAATGAGTTAAGACCGATTGCATTAAAAATAATAGAATAACAACCTGTGTACACCATGAAGGAGTTATCATGACAGCTAAACAAAGCCTTTTTTTTGAATTAGAAGAACATCCCTTTGCCCAATATGTACGGATTTTAGGTAAAGGCAAAAACGGTTCACGCCCACTCACTGGTGAAGAAGCTTACGCTGCCATGAAAATGATTGTGGACGGTGGAGTTGAACCCGTGCAATTGGGCGCGTTCATGATGTTGATGCGGGTTAAAGAAGAGACTCGTGAAGAATTAGCAGGTTTTATTGAAGCCACGCGCGACTCATTTCAATTGCCAACAGGACTTGCAGAAGTTGATTTAGATTGGTCATCTTATGCAGGAAAACGCCGGCATTTACCTTGGTTTTTATTATCCACTTTATTATTAGCTGACAACGGTATTCGCGTATTTATGCACGGCGCAGGCGGTCACACTTCAGGGCGGATTTATACCCAAGATATTCTTAAATTTTTAGGTATCGAATATGCGACCTCATTTGAACAAGCGGCTGAGCAGATTAAACAAAGCAATTTTTCCTATTTGCCATTAGAGTTTTTATGCCCCAAACTGCATGAAATGATTGAGTTACGTCCACTGATGGGCTTGCGTTCTCCTGTACATACTTTGGCGCGAATGATTAATCCCTTTAATGCGCCGAATATGATGCAAGGCATTTTCCATCCCGGTTATCAAACGGTTCACCAAGAAGCTGGCATGTTATTAGGTCAGAAAAATATGGCGGTGATTAAAGGTGAAGGCGGCGAAATTGAACGCAATCCAGATGTTGAATGTGAAGTAAAAGGTTTGCTCAATGGGCAATTATTTGAGGAAACGTGGCCCACATTATTTAAGCAACGTCATGTTAAAGAAGCAGAAATGCAGCCAGAACGTTTAGCGCAATTATGGCAAGGTGAAATTGATGATGAATATGCAGTGGGTACAATTACAGGCACAACCGCGTTAGTTCTTAAATTAATGGGCAAAGCACATTCAACGACAGAAGCTCAATCCATGGCAGAAAGTTTGTGGTCTAACCGTGATAAAAGCAAATATGGGATGAAATAAGTATCTGAATTTTAAGCAAAAAACTGGCAGTCCTTGAATATTGTTTTTCTCGTTCCATGCACCGCGTGGAATGAGCAACTAACGCACCAGCATT
>JAYQWJ020000544.1:0-7453 GCA_035829175.2 Candidatus Albibeggiatoa psychrophila | reverse complement strand
CAAGCATCCATGCCAGCATTAAGATAGATTTGCTTGTCTTGTGCCGAACTGATTTCTGCTAGAGCTATAATATAGGGATGTGGATGCGTTGTTGGATAGTGTTGCCTGAGTTCTTGCATCAAGGAATTCAAATCATCTTTATCCGTTTTATATGAAATACCAATTAATAATATATCATAAGGCTTGGTTTGCAAGTGCTTGAGCATAGTTTGAAAATCTTTCATAATATCAACTTGATAACCTAATTTTTTTAACATCAAAGTAAGCACTTTACGCACAAATAATACATCTTCAAATAACAAAATACGGATTGAATCAGAGATTGCTGGCTCATGCTGATTTTGTTCCTCTGATATAGGTGCTTCCATTTTTTGATTGGCGAATATCTCGGTATATTTCAATAATAGATTTTCTAAGTCTTTTTGTGAAAACGGCTTATTTAAATGTGCTTGCATACCCGCGTCGAAACATCCCACTAATTCGGCCTCACTGATCGCGCTCAAAGCAACAATCCAAGGCGATTTTGCTAACTTCTCATAATGTGCCAATATGCGTCGCGATGCTTCAAGTCCATCCAGCACGGGCATGTTTACATCCATAAGAATAATGTCATAAAACTGTTGAGTTGCCAGCGTAACCGCCTCTTGACCATTGGTCGCTTCGTCGGCATGGTAGCCCAATTTTTTCAGTGTCAATAATGCCGCTTTACGGTTTATCCGCATATCTTCCGCCAGCAAAATGCGCAGTTCTCGTGTCTCAGTAATTGTTTGTATTTCGGTTGCTACATCAATGGATACTGTTTCCAATGCGTCAATATCAACCTGCTGGGCAATAGGAAATGCGGCACTAAAGCTTGCGCCTTGACCTAATTCACTTTCGCACCAAACTCGGCTGTGCATTGCTTCGGCAAGTTTTTTAACATTGAACAAACCTAAACCTGTAGAACTTTCATCTCCTGTTGGTTGTGGTGTTAAACGCTCAAAGCGACCAAATAGTTTTTTCTGATCTTCGGCACTGAGTCCCGGCCCTTGATCTTTAATTTCACATTGTAAATCATTATCTTGCTGTCGTATAAAAACCGTGATATGGGTGTTGTGTGGTGAATATTTCACCGCGTTTGAAATCAGATTCTCTAAAATTTGCTGCACCGTATTTGTATCGGCTTTGATGTGGCGCATTGCAGCCTCTACCCGCAGTTCAATGCAAATTTGTTTCGCTTTTCCACGGCGCGTATATTCATGAACAAGCGATTCAACAATGTGGTGCAGGTCAACGGCTTGAATGGACATATTAAAATTACCCGATTCAATGGCATTGACATCCAACAGATTTGACACCAACACCAACATTTTTTCTGAACTGCTATGAATCAATTCAGCATAGTCTAAAACATCGTTGTTGATGCCTTTTGTCAGTTTGATTTCTTCTGCAAGCCCTTTAATTCCTGCAAGTGGACTTTTCAAATCATGGGCAGCGATTCCCATAAATTCATTTTTTTCCTGATTGAGGATGACCAAGGATTCATTTTTTTGATTAAGTTCTTGAGTGCGTTCTTCAACCTTCGTTTCAAGTTTGGCGTAGAAATGTGCATTGGCGATTGAAATAGACAGTTGTGATGATAATACATTCAGTACTTCAACTCGTTCTTGGATAAACGCGCCACTGGTCAGATTATTTTCTAAGTATAAAATGCCTTTCAACTCACCTTGATTCAATAACGGCAAACAAATTAATGAACGTGCTTTATTCTCAATAATATAAGCGTCGTTGGTAAAATTACCTTCATTTAAAGCATCATTTAAAATGATATTTTCCTGCGTCCGCGCGACATAATGAATCAGACTTATGGGTACTCGATTCTGCATTGCTAATGACTCTAGCACCTTAACTTCTTGTGTACTCGCCTCTCCTTGCGCCTCAATAAACCAATTATTTTTTTGTGGCAGTAGCAACGCACCACGCTCAGCCCCAGCATTTTCTAGCACAATCGTCATGACTTTTTTGAGTAATTTAGACAGCACAATTTCTTCTGATAAAGCCAATGAAGACTTAATCACGCTATCAAAATCAAGCCTTTGTGAGGAAATACCTAAGCTTGAAGTACTGCTGGACGTTACGATGGTTGACGAAAGTAAAGTCTGAGTCGTGGGCAATTCAATAATATAGGGATATTCTTTTTCGAGTATTTGGACTTTGGCTGATGCATTCCATTTGTTATAAGCATGATGTGCTTTCTTTAGATAGATTTTGGCAAATTCTGGCTTATTGATTGCGAACCAGAACCGTGCTGCCAATTCATTCGCTATGGCTTCAGCTTGTATAAAACCATTCTCTGAGGCTGATTTGATTGCTGCATCATAATACTTCATTGCTTCAAATGGTTGATTCTGCACGACTCGGTAGATTTCCGCTTTGACCAGCAGATATTTATGCTCAAAGTTGGCAGCACAATGCTGGGTATATAAATCTAATTTTTCTTGATCTTTGTAGATTTTTTCAAGATAGCGGTTTGTCTGTGGCTTTTCAGTGTCATATAACGCCAATAAAATAAGCGCACTATAAAAATAAAATTCAGCAACGCTACTTGTACCGCGCATATAACTGAGGCGATTTTCTGCTTGCTCAATGGCATCCAGCGCATTCTCAAAATCTTCATAGATAAATAGAATTTGCGCTTTTATAGTAAAAAAATAACTGCTGGCAACAATGCTTTGTTGATCCCATTCTGCAACTAAATTTTGTTCTTTATCTATTGCTGTATCAAAAGATAGCGGTTCTAAGGTTTTGCCAGTAAGATTTAACATCGCTTGCTTAAATGCTTTGTTTGCATTCAATGGCATTAAATGTTTTGTCTTTGAAAGAAAATCAATGTTGGTCTCAATTTTCTGTTCTAGTTTTTTTAAAGGCATTCCTTGATGATAAAAATTACCAATCCCAAACCCTAAAATATAACCGCTATATTGCAAATCACCGCATTCCAAGCCTGCTTTATAGCCATCGCGTGCAACTTTATTGCCGTGTCTTAAAGGTTGTGTCCAATGAAATAAAAATGCCGTATAAATAAAGCGGTTTCGGCAGCGTTGAATTAGATCATGCTCGGCATCGCCCAATTGCAAACCCAGTTGACAGAATTCTGCACCTTGATTAAAGCGTAAAAAATTTGAAGTTAGAATATTTGCATAAGTGACATAAGCCTTTGGTGATTCTTTGGTATGTCCATATTTGAGAGAAATACTAACCATTTTGGCAGCTAATAAGGCATACAAGGCTGGATCATGGAAATAGGCTGTCGGCTGCATATTCATTAATGTTGACATTGCTGCTTGTTTTAGCGGATCAGTCATTTTCTTAAACTGCAACAACTGTTTAATCTCATGCTTATCAACCATCGCAGTGATTTTTTCAACTTCTTTATTGAGTGCCATTTCACTGTCATTTTCTGCTAAATCAACATGTAGCAAGCGCAAAACCTTGCGACCCACGTCAAGTCCTTCTGCATATTTAGATTGCACTGTATATTGATAAATTAATAAGGTATATATTTCTGCTTGTTCAATTTCGCTCTTGGCTTTCCCTAATAAAATGTCAATAACCGCCTGTGATTCACTAAAATGACTATTAAGATATTCAGCCTCTGCCAATTCTAAATGCAAGCTGTAGCACAGTTTGTAATGTTGTTGCCAGTCGCTAGCCGTCAGATTTTTAACTCCTTTACGCAAATAATGTAATGCGGAGCTAAATGCTGCATTTTCTTTTGCTTTTTGTGCTGAGCTTAAATTGAGGCGAGCCACTTTTAGTTTTTCTGATTCATTCAATAAGGAAGATGCAAGATTAAAATGGTCAACAATATTGAATGTATTCATTTCATCTTGATTTATATGTTCATCCAGCAGCATCACGGTGGCAATTTTATAATGCAGTTGCGCTTTATCATTTGCACATAGCAGCTCGTAAATAGATTCGTTTAATTTATCGTGTACAAAAAGTAGGTGATGATCGCGTTCAGAAATTAACATGCCATGATTCAAGGCAAATTCAAATTTGTGATAAATATCATTAAGCGAGGTGTGTCTAATTTTAGCAATTAATTCAAGAGAAAAGCATGTACCCAATGCCGCTGCAATTTGTAATACTTTCATTGTTTCATCAGGAATTTCTTTGATTTTATGCTGCAATAACTCGATGACATTACTGGATGAAGGCAAGATAATAATTTTTTGTAAAATCCATTGCCAACGCCTTTCTGGCGATAAAAACACCAGTCCATTATCATAAAGTGTTTGTAGAAAAATTTTAATAAAGAAGGGGTTGCCATCTGTTTTTTGTTGCACAACATTGGCAAGCTCAAGCACTTCGTTTTGTTCTGTCCTGAAAGTATCCGCAACCAATTGATGAGCATAATGGGTTTGAAGTGGTGTAAGAGAAAGTTCTGCCAGTGTTGGTAAATGCTCTTTTAATTTTTGCAAGATATTGCGCAATGGATGATAAGCATCGACTGCATTTTCTCGGTAACTGCCAATCAAGAAAAAACATTCAATTTCAGGGTTAGTCGAAAGATAAAACAACAAATCTAAGCTAGCTTCATCAGCCCATTGCAAATCATCTAAAAATAATACCAGTGGATGTTTAGGTTTAGCAAAAATACGCACAAACTGGCTAATAACTATATTGAATCTATTTTTTGTTTCTAATGGTGCTAATGCTTGAACTTCAGCTTGTTCTCCCAGTAAAGATTCTAATTTAGGAATAAACTGTGTAATAATTTTTACATTCGGCTGCAAAGTGGCTTTAATCTCTGTTTTTATCAGCTCCAGTTCTTGCTCTGACTGACATAAAATCTTGTCAACCAGCTCTTCAAACGCTTTGATAAGTCCAAAATAGGCGGTGCGTTTTTTCAAATCGGAATATTTTCCTGATAGAAAAACCCCCGATTCCTTGGATACAACAGCTTTAAATTCATTGACTAAAGCGGTTTTTCCTACGCCAGAATAGCCACTGATAAAGACGTTTTTATTGCCACCAGATAGACATTCTTTAAATTTTTTAGTGAGAAATTCAAATTCTTTTTCTCGTCCATAGAGTTTTTGCGAGATGATAAGTTTGTTAGGGATGTCGGTTTGTGCCAGCTCGAACGATTCTATTGTTTGGTTTTGTTGTAATGCAGTGCGACAGCGTTTGAGGTCTTGAATTAAGCCATAGCTACTCTGATAGCGATTATCCGCGTGTTTTTCCATCAATTTCATCAAAATGGAAGCAAGCACTTTGGGAATCTTTGGATTATGTAAGCGTGGATTTGGAGGTGTAATCGCAATATGATTATGGACTAATGTTAAGGGATCGCTGGTTTCAAATGGTGTTTTTCCACATAACATATAGTAATAAGTCACTCCAAGTGAATAAAAATCAGAGCGGTAATCAATAGTGCGGTTAATTCTGCCTGTTTGTTCTGGAGAAATATATTTCAGCGTGCCAACCAGATTATTCACTTCAATATCATATTGTTTATCCACTTCTAAAGTGGAGGCAATGCTAAAATCAATAATCTTAATCTGCCGAGTTTGCGGATTGAACAGGATGTTTGATGGATTAATATCACGATGTACAAGTTTCTTTTGATGAATAATATCAAGTGTTTCAGCAATCTGAATCGCAAAATCAAAAAACAGAATTAGTTCAAGCCCATTGGCATCAACAAATTCTCCTAAATTAATACCATCAAAGTCTTCCAGAACCAGAACGCCATTATTACTATCATGAAAATCAATATATTGAATAATGTGTTCATGTTTGAATTTTATGCCAAGCTTATACTCATATTCCAGTTTGCTTTTAATTGCATCGGCTTCTACCTCGGTAGCGTAGAGATTTGTAGGTGTTTTGAGAATAACTGCTTTATTATCTGAACTACGACTTGCTCGCCAGATAGAAAAATAGCTGCCAGCATAGAGTTTGGATTCTATCTTGTAGCCATTAATATTAGGTATTTCCTGAGACGGAGTAGTCTGTGTGAAATGATTTACTTGTTAAATTCTCACTATCAAGGCAGCACGACATAGACTGCGTAAGATGATTATTTTTTATGTAATAAGGCATGTTACGCAAAAAAGCATTCGCTCGCTACCAAACTCAGTTTAGTAGTGTATGTCCAAGAAGCTCTGCTTCGAGAGTGCAAGCAGAACTTGTAGAGCAGACATTACCAAATAAAATTTGGTAACAAGTTGTGGTCAAACCTTTGCCATCTAACCTTATAAAGCAATACAAACTGATTTTGTTTGAGTATAAAGGTCAATGACCTCACGTCCCATTTCACGCTCTAGAGTTTATATAATTATTATTTTTTATCCTTGTCATCATTGATGCATTCTGGCAATGTAGCACCACATACTTGATTGCTATTTTCAGCACACCATTCTGAAGCCTGTTCCCAACTACAAGAATTGAAATACGACATATCAATAATTGCGTTGGTGCAGATAACTGCATCTTGATCTTGTGCAGGCGTATCTGTCATCCACGTTTCGTTACAAGCATTAAAGGCAACGTCTGTTGCAGTCTGAGGTTCTTCCCCTAAAGTTCTTGTAAAACAGGCAGTTGTTAGGTCTTGTTTTTCTATAGTGATAATACCAGGGTCGCTACTACAATCTTGATAAACAGCCGCAATAGGATGGTTAGCACCCATATAAGGGGTCTCTTTGTCACTACCATTTATTGTCAAATCACCATAATCAAGTACACTGAATATTGGATAATTTTTGCTGTCTACTGGGAAATTATCTTTGTATTTTACTTTCCAGTATTCAATCGCTTCTGAACCAAATATGATCACAGGTAAGGTGCGTGAATTTGCTTCATTGGCTGGTGGATTACTCATGTGAACAAGCATAGGTGAAATATACTGTCTGTCATTAGTTGCGTTATCAAAAAAAGCACTTGCCATCAAAGTAGGTAAATAAGCACTTTGCCCACTTCCCGGTGCAGCAATAGGATTAACGTCCACGATGGATTCATACAAACTAATATCGTTTTCAGCAACACCAACAGATTGCAACATTCTTTCCCAACGACGCATGGTGTTATTATTTAAGTAGTCACCTTCTTCTAAAGAGACATAAGGAGGATAATGCAACAACATCACCATTTTCTGATTAGCTAATGGCAGCCCTAACGGCATAAAAATATCCCAAATACTCGGGTCACTTGCACTGCCAAAACCTTCCATTGGATTCCAACAGTCAGTACCCATTGCTTTACAATCATCAACACCTTTCAAAGCCTGTCCACCTATTCCAGCACTGACAATGGGTGGCATCATGGTTGCGTAATCTTCTGCTCTTGGGTCATCACTAAAAAGAAAAATATCATAAACATCACCGTTTAAAAAAACCAGCGCATCAATATAAGGGTTAGATAGCAGCTATTGAAAACTTATTCATACTTATCTATACTTAGTCAT
>JAYQWJ020000543.1:0-11593 GCA_035829175.2 Candidatus Albibeggiatoa psychrophila | reverse complement strand
CAGTTCATCCAGAAAAGTAATATTTTTTATAACTATGTGAAGTTTGCATTACCTGCAATTATGACCAAATACTGTAGGTGACAAACAATGAGATGGTAGACGGCTTTATTAACAAAAGAGGTTTAAACTATGGAAAGTGACGCTACGCCAGTTGGGCGCAGACATAAACTTCCTTTTATTCAACATACAAGAAATGGCTTATGTTATTGGAAAGTTGAGCCAACGGGTAACTATGAAACGGATAATCGTTTAGGCAGTAGTTATGCGATTTTGGCAGTTAACTATATGCGTGAGAAAAATTTTGCATCCCTATTGGGTTGGATTATTCAAGACATGTCTACTTATGGCAATGATGCGGATAGAGATATGCGTATGGCATTTTATCAAACCCTTGCTGATATTATTATCCACTAAAAATAATTTACTGTTTTTAAATAAAAAATCATCTGCACAACATGGAAAATCTAGCCATTTATAATTTATAATCTTGTAATCGAAAAGCAAAAATTGCAGATTAAAAGTGTGATAAGCTATGCAAAATGACTTACCTTATTACTAACCTTTATGATTCACGCCACTTTAAGCCAAATTATCCCCATTTTAGTTGCTCAACACATTGGTCAAGATGTCACGTTTACAGGATGTGGCACTGATACACGCCAAGATTTAACAGGACAACTGTTTGTTGCATTGCGGGGTGAACGATTTGACGCACACCAATTTACTGATAAAGCTCAACAACAAGGTGCAATCGCGTTATTGGTGTCAGAACCTGTTACAACAAATTTACCCCAAATCATTGTTAAAGATACCCGATTAGCGTTGGGACAACTTGCGCGTTTTTGGCGACAACAATTTGATATTCCTATTATTGCGGTAACAGGCAGTAATGGCAAAACCACCACTAAAGAAATGTTAAAAGCGATTTTTGCCCAGCAAGGTCAAGTTCACGCGACCCAAGGCAATTTTAATAATGACATAGGTTTGCCGTTGACGTTGTTTAATCTTGCTAAAAATCATGACAGTGCGATACTGGAAATGGGTGCAAATCATATTGGTGAAATTGCTTATTTAACTCAAATTGCCCAACCCAATGTGGCATTGATTACTCTATGTGCTCCCGCGCATCTTACAGGTTTTAAAACCATTGAAAATATTGCACAAACCAAAGGCGAAATCTTTTCTGGACTCGCACCCGATGGCATTGCGGTTATTAATCAAGATGATAGATTTTCTGCATTTTGGCGAGAATTAGCTCAACCCCATCCCGTCATTCAATTTGGCTTATCTTCTCAAGCTGATGTGAGTGCACGTCATGTTCAATTGTCTACGATGGAAAGTCAATTTGAACTGAGCACGTTTAAAGGACAGATTCAGATTTGTTTACCGCTTGCAGGACAACATAATATTATGAATGCTTTGGCCGCAGCGGCGTGTGCTTTAGCCTGTGATATTGAACTCGATATAATTAAATCTGGTTTAGAATCAATCCAGCCTGTGGCAGGTCGTTTGCAGACATTTATGGGTTTAAATCATAGTACACTCATCAATGATACTTATAATGCGAATCCAAGTTCATTTAAAGCCGCACTTGCTGTGTTGCAACAATATCCTGCACCGCGTTGGTTGGTGATGGGTGACATGGGTGAATTAGGTTTAGACAGTATGACATTGCATCAAGAAATCAGTGATATTGCTTATAAGATGGGTGTGGAAAAATTATGGGCGATTGGCGACTATAGTCGTTACGCTGTTGACAGTTTTCAGGGTCAAGCACAGCATTTTACAACGCATGACGCTTTACTTGACGCACTGAGCATTGCATTGATGCAACAATCGCATGTTACGCTACTTCTTAAAGGGTCACGTTCAATGACGATAGAAAAAATTACTTTTGGATTACGGGTAGAGGACCGCCATGCTGCTTTGGTTAAGTGATTATTTAGCAACTTATTATTATGACGGCTTTTTTGTCTTTCAATATCTCACGTTACGTGCCATTCTCAGTGTTTTAACCGCCTTATTTATCTCTTTACTGATAGGACCTTTTTTGATTCATCACTTGAAGGTTAATCAAATTGGGCAGAGTATTCGAGAAGATGGGCCTCAGAGCCATTTAAGCAAATCAGGTACGCCAACGATGGGTGGTGCATTGATTCTCGTCGCAATTACCCTCACTACATTATTATGGGGAGACTGGTCTAACCGATTTATTTGGATTGTATTGGGTACGACTTTAGCGTTTGGACTGATTGGTTGGTTAGATGATTATCTGAAAATTGCTAAGCGGAATTCTAAAGGTTTATCAGCAAAGCATAAGTATTTTTGGCAATCTGTACTTGGTTTGGTGATTCCAGTTATCCTAATTATGACAGCAGGTACGTTTACTGAAACAACTTTGATTATTCCATTTTTCAAAGATATTCAAATTCCTTTAGGACTATGGGGCTTTATTGCACTGACTTATATCTTTCTTGTGGGCTATAGCAATGCGGTGAATTTAACCGATGGTTTAGACGGTCTTGCCATTATGCCTACGGTACTTGTTGCTGGGGGATTGGGTATTTTTGCTTATTTGACAGGTCATTGGACATTTGCAAATTATTTAATGGTACCTTATGTCGCGGGAGCGGGTGAAATTACCATTCTTTGTGGCTCAATTGTCGGCGCGGGTTTAGGCTTTTTATGGTTTAACACCTATCCTGCTCAAGTTTTTATGGGCGATGTTGGCGCATTAGCACTGGGTGCAGCACTCGGCATTATCGCTATTTTAGTGCGGCAAGAAATTGTACTGATTATTATGGGGGGCGTATTCGCGATGGAAACCGTGTCCGTTATCTTGCAAGTTGCCTCATTTAAGTTGACGGGTCGGCGCATTTTCCGCATGGCTCCTTTGCACCATCATTATGAATTAAAAGGTTGGCCCGAACCGCGTGTAATTGTCCGATTTTGGATTATTACCGTGGTTTTGGTTTTAATTGGTCTAGCAACGCTCAAGGTACGCTAATTTCAATGCTTAATTCACAAAAAACAATTATCAAGAAAAAAGACTGTGTGCCATTTAAAAAATAGTGCGCACAAAAATTTCTGATAAATAACTGATTTCTGGTAATTGTTAATTGTTAATTGATCATTGTTAATTGATCATTATGTTGGCAAAACTTTCAAAAAAAGCAGATACTTCGTTGATCTTAGTCATTGTTATGGGACTAGGATTGTCATTGCTTGCATTTGTTTATGTCAAAAACTGGGAACAAACTCAAATATCTCAAGCGCATGAAGAAAAACTCAACATCTATGTTCATTCATTGAGCCAAACCCTAGTAACAATTGATAATATCCTTGATTCCATACAGGGTTTATATAATATTGGAGATAATATTAGTCGGGATAATTTTCAAGAATTTCTAAAAGATAAAAAACTTCATCGATATGGTATCCAAGCCATTGAATGGATTCCTTATATACCTGATAAAGAACGTTCAACATTAGAGCAAGATATATCTCAGGGTCGTGCAGACAAACTCCAAATTTGGCAATATTCAGCCTTCAATAAAAAGCAAACCGTCTTTAATCGTGAGTATTATTATCCTATTAAGTATACCGAACCCATTTCTAATACTGCTAATGCACAATGTATTGGTTATGACGTTGCCTCAGATCCAACGCTAAAACAAGCATTAGAACTTGCGCGAGATACGGGGCTTATGGTTAGTAGTGGCGCGGTTCGTCTTGAAAGTAAACAAAAATTAAGTTTTCGTTCCTTTGTCCCCATTTATAAGCGTCATTCCATACATAAAACAGTAGAAGAACGTCGACAGAATATTCGTGGCTTCGTTGCAAGTCTGGTGTTATTTGACGACTTAGTTGAACGTGTATTGCGAACCCCTAAACAACGCTCCGATATTTTTGTCAAAATTGTTGATACTTCAAGCCATGCCCAACACAAAACACTGTATATCCCCAATTGGTTCAAAGCGACTGACTCACTGCTTGAATTAGAAGAAGCCCCCATAGAACATGCAGGTCGAAGCTGGACTATCATTCTTGCTACCTTATCTGATCAATATAATTTTACCCAATTTAGCTATGCTTGGATTGTGCTTGCCGTCGGTATTTTCTTTACCTTAGGTTTATGGCGATATTTATTTTTGACCTTAACCCGTGCTCATTGGGCTGAAGAATTAGTTGCGGCACGTACTCAAAGTTTATTAGAAGCCAATAATGCCTTAGATGAAAGCCGTCGTCGTTTTGAGGCGGTCTTTGACGAAGCGGCAATGGGCATTGCACAAACCGATTTAGATGGCACAATTTTAGACAGTAACAAGGCATTGCAAGACTTATTGGGTTATAACGAGCTGGAATTACAAGGCAAAAATTTACATTATTTAGCACATAAAGAAGATATTGATACCGATAAAACCATGCGCGAAACCATGCTGACAGGTTTATGCGACAGTTATACGATTGGTAAACGTTATCGTAGTAAATTTAATGAAAGTGTTTGGACTAATCAAAACTGCTCTATTGTTCGAGATACGGTGCATCCTTTTATTGTGTCAATGATTGAGGATATTACAGAGCGTAAATGTGCAGAACAAGCCCGTTTAGAAGCTGAAAAGAAATATCGTGATATTTTTGAAAATGCGATTGAAGGAATTTTTCAATGCACGCCATCAGGACATTATCTCAGTATCAACCCTGCTTTTGTGCGTATTTTTGGTTATCAATCTCCAGAGGATATGTTTTCCAAAATCACCGAGATTGGGCAACAACTTTATGTGAACTCCAACCGCCACGCTGAATTTATTCAATTATTACAAACCAGTTCCCGAGTGCAAAATTTTGAATACGAAGCCCGTTGTGCAGATGGCAACACGATTTGGGTAAGTGAAACCGTGCGCGTGGTGAGAGATGAAAACGGTGAAGTGCGTTATTACGAAGGTATTGTTGAAGACATTTCAGAACGAAAACATACTGAGAAAAATTTACGTTATGATGCGTCGCATGACCAGTTAACAGGTTTATTTAATCGAGCAGCATTTACTGAGCGGCTAAGCACTCGATTGCAACAATTACACAGTCAACCCAAAAATACCTTTGATACTGACATTCCATTTGCAGTGTTATTTGCTGATTTAGACCGCTTTAAAATTGTCAATGACAGCATGGGGCATTTAGCAGGTGATAAATTGCTTACTCAAATTGCCCATCGTTTACAGTCAGAATTGTCACGCTTTTCAGAAATGGTGGCACGTTTTGGCGGTGATGAATTTGTCATGATGTTGGAGAAAGTCTCTAATATTGAAGCGTTGGAGCAACGAATTGAGAAAATTCAAGCCCAGTTATGCCAACCTTATTTCTTAGAGAATGAGACGTTTAACACCACCGTAAGTATTGGGATTGCCATTGGTTCTGAAAATTATCAAACGGCGGATGAGGTGTTGCGTGATGCGGACACTGCCATGTATGAAGCGAAAAAACATGGGCGGGGTAAAGCTATTTTATTCCAATCGGGTATGCACACCAATGTATTGAATTTGTTGCGTATGGAGTCTGATTTACGCAAAGCATTAGAACGAGAAGAATTTGTTGTTTATTATCAACCGATTATTTCCTTAGAGACCCATTCAACTATTGGTTTTGAGGCCTTAGTGCGCTGGAATCATCCTGAGCGAGGTTTAGTGCTACCCGATGAATTTATTCCTATTGCTGAGGAAACGGGTTTGATTCGGGAAATTGGTTTGTGGGTATTTAAGACCGCTTGTGAGCAATTACGTGAATGGCAGCAGAAATTTCCGCAATTTTCTGAATTAGGCATCAATATTAATGTTTCACCAATTCAGTTGAAACAGCCGCGTTTAGTGCAAGAAATTCAGGATATTTTAGATTACACAGGGGTTAAAGGTCCTTGTTGTCGGGTTGAAATTACCGAAAGTGCAATCATGCAAGACCCTGAAACAATTTTAAAAATGTTGAATGATTTAAAGAGTTTGAACGTATTATTATACATTGATGATTTTGGTACAGGTTATACTTCTTTAAGTTATTTGAAAAAATTCCCTGTCGATGCACTCAAAATTGATAAAAGTTTTATTAGTGAAATTCGCCATCCCCAAGATAAATCTACTCAAATTGCAGAGGCGATTATTGCATTAGGTGCAGCTTTTGATTTGAAGGTGGTTGCAGAAGGGGTTGAAAATGACTTTCAAATGTCTGTGTTGCAAGCCGCTCATTGTGACCATGTCCAAGGTTATTTATTCTCACGTCCGCAATGTTCATTGGATACAGAAAATTATTTAAATCAGTTTCTACTCCCAGTAAAATTCTAAGTTTTTTGATATATTGAGAAATTTGCACAAAAGAAGGCATAGTGGGTAAAGCAATAATACGATGTATTTGAGTAAAAAATCGCTAAAAACTGTTGGTAGTCATGCGATATGTAGTGCTTATCATTATAAGTTATTTATTATCAAGCATTTAGTTTTCATTGTTCACAGTAAGACAAATTCTGCGGTAAATAAATATGCACTACTGTTCCTTGTCCTAAAGCACTTTCTAAACGAATATAGCCTTGCATCAGTTCCACAATATTTTTACTAATGACTAAACCAAGACCCGCACCGTCATAAGACCTTGTATAAGAATTATCAACTTGAGAAAACCATTTAAATAGATGTTGTTGTTGCTCAGGCGTGATGCCAATACCCGTGTCGGAGACTTTAATATGCACCAAATTGGTTGTCACCCCTAATTCTAATTGTTGACAATGACGTATTTCAAGCCGAATTTCTCCACCTTGAGTAAACTTCACCGCATTACTTAAAATATTCAATAAAATTTGCCGTAAGCGAGTGGCATCGGTTGCCATGGTTTGGATTTCTTCGCTGTAATAGGTATATAAATGGTTTTGAGATTTGTTTAGCATTGGACGCAAGGTGTCGATGATTTCATCTAAAAATGGTTTTAATTCAACATTTTGTACATATAGAGTTAAATTGCCCATTTCAATCTTAGAAATATCCAACACATCATTAACCATACTCAATAAATGTTTGCCAGAATGCTGAATTTTCTGCAAATCGCAAATAAAATATTCTGCACCCAAATCCTCCGCTTCTTCAGCCAGCATTTCACTATAACCAATCACGGCATTTAAAGGGGTTCTAAGCTCATGACTCATATTTGCCATAAACTGACTTTTAGCCCTATTCGCGGATTCTGCAATGTCTTTGGCCTCGGCTAAGGCGGCGGCATGTTGTTCTAGCTCAATGGTTGCAGCTTCTAATTGTTTATTACTTTCACTGAGTTGTTTTGTGCGTCGTTGCACTCGATATTCTAACTCTTCATTTAGGTTTTTAAGTTGTAATTCAGCTTCTTTACGTCCACTAATATCATGAAAAAATATGGATAAACCTTCTTGACTTGGATACGCTCTAATTTCTAACCATTTGTCTAAAACAGGATAATAATCTTCTAAATCAAAAATAACGTGTTTGGCTTCGTTTATATTTTTAAGTGCATTTTGCTCTAAGTGTTGAATTTTAGATTTTAATGGCTCTGAAAACAATTTAGTGTAATGTTGAGTTTGTTCCGCATGATGCTGAATACCCAACAAATGACCCGCTTGGGGATTAATATAGGACACTTGACCTTGTAAATCGATGGCAACAAACGCATCTTTAATACTTTCTAAAATGGTTTGAGTGCGCTGATTCATACGCTGCAAATAAATCATAAAAAAGTAGCCAGCCCATATCACCAGCATCAAACTCCAAAGATAAGCCGCTAAACGATAAATTGCTGCAATTCTAATCGCTTGTTGCGCATAATAGTGGTAAATACGCTCCAGTTGCGTTGCATGAGCATTGGCAATTACTGGCATAAGTTGTTCGGTTAAACTATCCACATCAGGTTTATGGCGCAAAATATTTTTAGCGTGGGCTAGAGCTAAGGTGATTAATTTTTCATCTTCAACCTGTGCATCCTTATCACGAAATTGAATTAATTCATCCATAATTTCATGTACATTGGGCGCAAGCAATTCATCCGCCGTGAGGTTGTATAGCAGCAGATTATGCAACAAGGCATTCATTAAAATTGATGGAGAACGAGTAGAAACTGATTGATACCAACCCCAGACTTCTTCTTCACCTAAAACAGGCAAGTAACGTAACGAATTTTTCAGAATCGCATTACGTGATTTAAACATTTCTAAAGTAAGTCCTTTTTCAATCAACTCTTTTTCACGGATTGCTAAAATATCTTGTAATTTTTCTTGACCATTGGAAGGGATAAAACTTGGAATTTTATTTAATTCAACTTGGATTTGTTGCAACTCGCTGATGTATAAAACCAGCGGATCGTAAGATGTCACCAGTTCATAACGTGAATGCAAAATATCTCGATTAATCATTGCATCTTTGGCTAAATGCTGAAAAATAGCCGATTGATAACGTTCATGTTCAACGAAATCGATAGAACGACTTTTCGTAATTAAAAATATCAAGATGCCGATAGCCACGATAGACATGATTATCGTAAACCATTGAGGATGTCTCATAGTGGTTGTCCGTTATATTCACCTGTTAATGTGTTTAGAAATGCAACTAATAACTCTACATCCTCATCTGACAACATGCGTCCAAGCTGATAACGTCCCATCACTTTAACTGCATCTTCCAGTGTTTTAGCTGAACCATCATGAAAGTACGGCGAAGTTAATGCTATATTACGTAAAGACGGCACTTTAAACAAAAATTTGTCAGCGGGGTCACCCGTTGCATTATAACGCCCTAAATCCACTTGGGTAATATTGCCTCTATCCTCAAAATAGTTACCCATGACACCAAAGTGCTGGAACATATTTCCGCCAATATTCATGCCTTGATGACAGCTAATACAACCATAGGCTTTGAAACGCTGATAACCCAAGATTTCTTGTTGAGTCAACGCAGTTTTATCACCTCGTAAATAAAGATCAAAACGTGAATTTGGCGTGTATAAGGAACGTTCAAAAGTAGCAATTGCGTCTTGGATATTATGACTGGTTAAACCATCTAAATACAATAAACTAAATTGTTCAATATAATCACTATCTTGCTCTAATTTGACGATAACTTCACGCCAATTTGAACCCATTTCGATTGGATTATGAATAGGGCCTGCGGCTTGTTCTTCTAAATCTTTTGCTCGACCATCCCAAAACTGGCGAAAATTAAATCCACTATTAAACACAGTTGGCGCATTAATAGGTCCAACAAGACCATTGATACCTGTGGAAGTCGGCGTACCGTCAACACCTCCTTCTTGTAAACCATGACAACTAGCACAAGCAATCGTATTGTCATGCGACAGTCTGGGGTCATGGAATAATATATTACCAAGTTGTACTTTGCGTGCATTGAGATAAATATTTTTTGGGATATAACTAATTGGTTCGAGGGTTAAATTTTCACCTGTATAAAGCGTTTTATCCTCCTGCATTGGCTCATATTGTTGCCATAACACCATCCCAAGCAAACTACCAAGCAAAATTGGGATTAAATATGATAATTTCCACATTGCAAGCTCCAAACTTTTTATTACATTAAGTATAACAAGTTTATGACATTTAGGGATATTTGGTTAAATGAAGCTTGGAAATCTATCAACAATATTTTAATGACTCTTGAAATTGCCATAGTAAATTGTTTATAAAGAATTTTATTTTTATAATTGAAATGGGGAATTTGTCTTAGTTTTCATTTGTTGGATAAGCTTATAAAAAATATGATTGGATGCTGCAAATTGTAACTCGCAAAATAAATTTGCTATTCTGGCATTGCGCAATAGTGCTATTTATTTTATGTTTTGGGCATTTGGAATTTTTAAAAATAAGGCGACTAGTGACAGGTGGAATGTTAAAAGCACGATTATCGAAAACGGATTGTTTGAATGAAAAGCTAAACTTAAGAAAATATATGAATATTGCAAAAATTATTTAATACAATGGAAATACAGAATATTTGCATATCATCACACTCGATTTTATAAATTTTGTGCGATGATACAAAGGAAGCAACTATTTGATTATACTGCTAAAATCACTGAATAAACGACTTGCTTTTCCTGCCAAACTGCCTTCAGGTAATAAGTCTGGACGCATTGCAACCGTACTTAACGCATCTAATAACTTCTCATCTGCAAGTGTTTCATTCACCACAATACCAACCCAAGTAACCAATGTTTTTACTTTAGTTTGGTTAAAACCTAAAATGCCACCTGATACAGGCACTTCAAGGATGTCATACACACTTGTACCAGAAAGTTTTGCGGCTGCAAACATAGGTTCATCAATTGTGATAAACATCAATTCTTCATTTTCCATCACCATTTTAACGCGCTCATTATCTGGGTTTGGAGACATCACAAAACATACCAAATCACGACGACCTGACACTAAACGATTCAACTCCACTTTTACATTAGGACGATAGTATAATTTTACTTTAGAATCATCAAGTTCAGGATCAATATTCATTAAGAATTTAAAGGTTTTTGCAGTGCCACTATCTTCACGACCTACAGACACTTTTAATGGAGCTGCTTGTTCATCTGTAATATCATGATAACTATTAATTTTACCCGCTTTTCGTGCAGCACAAAATAATGCTTCTGGCGCGATTTTACCAAGTAACACTAATTTTTCATCAGGGTCTTTTTCAGGAGTCATGCTTAACGCAGCAACATCTAATTGGCTTAAACCTGCGGGCAACTCACCTGCCAAGACTTTGTCAATATTGGCTTGACTGCCTGCGGAAATAACGGCACTAGCACGATAGCCATACTCTGCAAGAGCAGCGTTTAATGCAGGAACGATGGTTTTGGTGTATTCGCCTGAAGCTCCACCTGCGCCAATTTTGATTTCATCTAGCGCGAAACTGCTCATTGAAAACAGTAATAAAAATCCTGTTAGTATGTGTTGATTGAGTTTTTTCACAAATATCCTCCTAAATTAAAAAGTGACATCACTTAAATACATGATACATTTAGCCTGTTCTAGCATATAAAATCAAGCATAATGCTTAGTTATCACAAAAAACTATCGCGTTATTTAAAAAACATTATCAGTTCCATCCGCATATTTAACCAATGTGACAATGAATTCTGCTTTTAGGCGATTTGCAGATTTATTTAATAAACTTTGATAAAAATCAGCATCTTCAAATTGCTTGATAGCTAATCCCCAGACTTTAGTTTGTTCAGGCTTTAGCGTATAGCGGTGACGGAAAAAATTTAGTTTTAATATGTTATTTTCAACAAAATTTAAACTACCCAGTAAATTATTTTGATTATCATATATGATGATATGCCCGTCAAAATATTCAATTTCTTTGCCTAAAATATTGGTGATTTTAATGCCTAGCGAAATAAGATTATTGGGCGCAAATAAGTCGTTATGGATTACTTTGATAGGGAAACGTGGATAATTTGGAATTAGCCCATCATCAACCTCAATGATTTCAGGTTCAACTGTTGGCAATTCATCAACTTCAGGTTCGATAGGCGTTAACTCATCAATTTCCAAGTCGATTAGCTCTTCATCAATTTC
>JAYQWJ020000542.1:0-3358 GCA_035829175.2 Candidatus Albibeggiatoa psychrophila | reverse complement strand
TTTTTTGTTTTTATAAATTAGAATCCCCAAATTATGCTCATCCATATTGGCTACCACAAAACAGCAACGACTTGGTTACAGTTATTTTATTTTCCACATCATCCCGAATTAGCGTTTGTTGCGGGTCATGATAGCCTTTGGCAACATGTGATGTCTTTACCGCCCCTAGAGTTTGATTCTGTCGCAACACAACAATTATTCCAACCCCTGATTCAACAAAGCCTACAAACTCAACAAATTCCTATTTTATCTGCTGAACGCTTATCGGGTAATCCTCATGCGGGTGGTTTTGATAATAAAGAAATGGCTGACCGCCTAAATGCTGTATTTCCACAAGCCAAAATTCTGATTGTTATTCGTCGCCAACCCGATGCAATATTATCTAATTACAAGCAATATATTCGTGTCGGTGGCATTTGTAATCTATCAGAATATTTACAACCGCCTGTTGATGGTAGAATTCCTTTATTTAGACTAGATAATTTTGCTTATCATCATCTTGCAAATTACTATGCGCAATTATTTGGAAAAAATAAAGTTAAAGTCATGTTGTATGAGCAATTTTGTCAGCAACCTCAAATATTTATTCAACAGCTGTCTCAATTTATTGGCGTGAGTAGCAATCAACAATTTCCCATTGAACAACAAGTTAATACCTCAATGTCTGATTTAGCGATCTCGCTCAAGCGACAAATTAACAAATGGCATGGCGATGATTCACTGTATCCTATCACCCCATGTTGTGCTTGGTTGACCAACAGATTAAGCAAAACCGTTGAATATCTTGACCAAAAACAATATTTAAATTTCTACCAATCCGATTTAAAATCGCAAATACAAACCGTCGTGGGCGATAGATTTAAAACCAGCAATGCCCAATTAGCCCAACAATTTCAATTAGACTTGGCAGCTTACGGCTATGATTTACCCTAAACAACAAGCCTTTATTTTAGTCACCACACTGTGGATGTTGGCAATATTAACTATTGCAGCCAGCTTCTTTGCAGTCTGGACTCAGCGTGCGATAGACCTTGCTCAAGATTTACAAACGGATTTACAAGGTGAAATTGATGCGTACAATACTCAAGCGCAACTACTGTATTTATTTTCTACACGTCGCTTAACTATGGCAGGGCTTAATCCTCAAATTTCTCAAATACAACTTAGTTTTGATTCTATTGATATTACGCCCGCCTTACCTGTTGGAGGTGAAATTGCGCTGGATGATAGTGTTTATCAAGGCATTGGTTTGGCTCGATTTTCGATTCAAGATAAAGCAGGATTATTTAGTTTGCATCGTTTATCCTTGGGTTATAGTCAAGGATCAAAACGTAAAGGCATGAAATTATTAGGTGTTTTAGGTGTGCCTGCTGAATTGCGTGAAACATTAGTTGCCCGACTACTTGATTATGTTGATACGGATAGTTCTTATCGGCTCAATGGCGCAGAAGCCTCACATTATAAACAAGCAGGCTTGCCACCACCCGCAAATCGCTTACTGCTTAACCCTATGGAATGTAGAGCTATTTTAGGTTGGACTGAGCAAGAAGGCTTATGGAATAATGGGGTTTGGGGGCAAATTACTACAACGGCTACAGCAGGTTTTTTAAATTTTAATACAGCACCTGCATCCGTCTTACAATCTTTAGATGGTATCGATGCTTTAATCGCAAATCGAGTTGTGGCGAGACGTAAGGAATTCGGCGCATTTACTAATTATGAACAATTTCAACGAGTTGTTGGGGTTGAAGTTGGTGGAGACACATTTACTGCGGGTTATCGTGTATATCCGTCAAAGTTTTTTAGAATTTCGACTTGGCATGAAAGCAGTCAACGAATGCGTCAACAACATATCGAACTCACAGCAATCCTAGATAAGGCTAAACCTTGGGCAGTCAATTATTCTGCTGACTTAGCTCTACCCGCACAGCACATTAATGCAAAGCCTGTTACTTTAAAATCTGCGTTTATAAGCAAAAAAAATGAGCTAACAGAATAACAGAAGATTAAATTTCAACAATAAACATTGAGCCGCTAGGGCGATTTGGCGCAACATAGATTTTTCCGCAATGCGCATCAACTGCAAGCTTGCAAAATGTCAAACCCAAACCAATTTGAGCAACCCCTTTCTTTTTTAATTCAACCACTTCAAACTTTTCAAAAATGCGGTGTCGATAAGCTTCTGGAATACCAGACCCTTCATCAATCACTTGCAATCTAAGATGATGACCTTTTTGATCAGGTGGCAAAATCTCCAATTTGACTGTAACCGTTGTGCCTTCAGGAGAATATTGCAACGCATTTGACAATAAATTAGCTAAAACCCGTCGAAATAAGTTGGCATCTAACGCTATATTTAACTGCATGTTGGGCAATATCAGTTTTAATTCAATCCCTTTCGATTGGGCAATAATTTTAAAATGTTTTTCCGCATCTAAAATCAATTGTTGGATATGAGTCATTGTTGAATGAATGCGTAATTTACTTTGCTCCATTTTCGCCAACATCAACATATCATTGACAAATTCATCTAAACGATCAGCCGCCATTAATATCATATCAAGATGATTTTTTTGCTCTTCATCCATTGGTTTTTCTTGCATTAATGTCGCATTCAATTGTACTGATATAATTGAGCTAGACATATCATGCACCACCATGTTGGAGAGTTCTTCGCGCATTTTTAACATGGCATCTAATTCATCATACTGCTTTTTAATCCGTAACATAGAACGGACACGAGCGCGTAATTCTAAACGGCTCACGGGCTTTTGAATAAAATCATCTGCGCCCGCTTCTAAACCCTCAACCAATGCTTTGCTTGCATCTAATACCGTGACCAGAATAATGGGGATATGTTGGAATTGAGCTTGAGCTTTTACTTGACGACAAACTTCAAAGCCATCAATAACAGGCATCATCAAATCTAAAATAATCAGGTCAGGATTAAGCCCAGCAAGCTTGTCGAGCAGAGCCATTCCACTTTCAAATAACGCAAGTTCATATTCATCACTGTTAAGTAAAGATTCTAGTTGCATACGCATACTGCGTTCATCGTCAACGATTGCAATTTTGCTACGCTGTGCCATTATTCTAAAATCCTCTCGATAATATTCCATACAGATGACAGCTTGCTGGAGCAGGTTTAATATTCATTGTTTTATATTCCATCAAAGATTTTGCGCGAGAAATCCCGTCCTTCAGGTTGGGGAGGATGTCAAGAGGATACTATCCGCGTAGTGATGTCATCTGATCTCCCCGACTACCCACTCGCAACTTGCGCTAATTATTTTAACATTATTTAAACACCGTAGGAAATGCTGTTAAGATTTATTCAGTTTCTGCTTGAGTTTATATA
>JAYQWJ020000541.1:0-3400 GCA_035829175.2 Candidatus Albibeggiatoa psychrophila | reverse complement strand
TAGTGTTTGTTTCATTGATTATTCTCCAAACTGTCATCCATATCATTCAAGTAATCAAGAAAATCCTATGGATAAACTTGAGATTGTAGTCATTGCTTATAGGCTTTGAGTTGAGAATAATGGGTATGAGCAAAGCAATTTTCGAGAATCTATTCACTATCCACTTGGGGTAATTCTTTTGACTCAAATACGGGTTCAAATAACAACTGTAAAACTTAATTTCTTTTGTTGATTAACTCGCATCATTTTTCGTTTTATTTGGTTAAGCTTGTGATGTCTACTGCTCACACGCATTTCTAATAACAATATCGAGGACAGTTTTCAGGAATTATCAACTATCTTAATAAGTTATAAATACAAATATTCTTTTATAAATTGTTGATTTTATTGCATTCTTTAAAAAATATCTAAACTATTGAATAAGCAAATCGACACTATTCAATAAAAAATTGTTTTCTCTGCACTTCTGTCAATTGGCGCGATACCGTCATGCGTGCATATTCGATTAAATCTTGGGTTGAAGAAAAATAAGGATATAAAAATAAGCTGCCATCTTTTAAACCTGTAAAAATATAATCTCCATCTGAGCGAAATAATGCCAATTGCACTGATTCTGCACCTGCAAAACGCACCACCTCTTGCCCTGTATTCACATCCCATAAATGTGCACTTTGTCCATAATCCAGAGTCAATAAGCGTTGCCCATCAGGACTAAATGCAACATGTACAACCATATCAGCATGTTCGCCAAAAATTTGCACTTCTTCACCTGTTCTGACTGACCATAAACGTGCGGTTTTATCATAAGCGGCGGTTGCCAAGTATTGGTCATCAGGACTAAATGCGGCATGAGTGACAACGTTGGTGTGCCCAAGTAATACCATTGATGAAATATTATGAAATCGGCGTTGCAAATGCCATAAACGCACAGTTTTATCATAAGAAGTCGTGGCAAGATATTGACTATCATGACTAAAAGCCGCGTAAGTAATTGCATTTTCATGCCCAATCAAATCGGTTAATGGCTCGCCATCATAACCATCCCATAACGATGCGGTGTCATTTTCCAAGCTCACAATATAACTACCATTTTGGTTAAAACTGGCATAAGTAATCGGATTATTTCGCCCCGTAAACTTTTTAATTAACTCGCGGCTTGATACATCATGCAAATAGACACTGGATTCATCAACACTCAATATTCGATGTCCCAAGGGGCTAAACATGGCTTGACGCACTGCACCTTCGTAATCGGACAAAATCGCGATTTGCTTACCTGTAATCACATGCCATAAACGCATCGTCTTATCATCCGAAGCACTGACCACGTATTCATTATCTGTGCTAAATGCAACTTGATTCACCGCTGCCTCATGACCTTTCAATTCACCAATTTTCGCATTGTGATGCCACAGATTAATCAAACCTTGCTCATGTGCGGTGGCTAAATAATGTAGGCTGGGACTGAATGCAGCGTATTTTATTGGCGTTGGCTTGCTAGTAAAAGCAATTCTTTGTTTTCCATTACTAAAATGCCATAATTTAGCCACGCTGTTTTTGGCAATGCTGACAATATATTTATTATTTGGACTGAAATAAGCTTGATTGACCATGCTTTGATGACCTGCTAACTCGGCATATTTACTCTGAGTTTCTACGTTCCATATCGAAATATTTTTATCCCAACCCGTCGTAACTAGCCACGCGCCATCATCACTAAAGTCCATGGTTTTAATGGCTTGTTTGGAATATAAAACATGTTCAACTTGCGCTGTTGCACTGTCCCAAATTTGAATTGTTTGATCAGCATAAAGTACAGCTAACTGTGTGCCATCTATATTAAGCTGCATTTGAATCAAAGGTGTTGGGTTGGGCAATACATGCACTTGTTGTGCGCTATCGAGTTGCCAAATTCCAATCTCAGATTCAGAAATAGGTGTGATTAAAGATTTGCTGTCTGCACTGAAAACCGTTTGCATATTTAAAGTCGCGCTAGACTGAACAAATAAAACCCGTTGCTTGGTTTCCATATCCCATACGCTGACCATGCCATTTTGTTCTGCAACCAGAATATACGCGCCATTGGGGGAAAACATAACCTGTTGAATTGGCGATTGATGTTGATCAAAAATGAAACTGGGCTGTTCGGTACTAAATTGCCACACTCGTACCAGATTATCCGCTGAACCCGTGACAACATGTTGATTATCAGGACTAAAGGCTGCCGTGGTTATAATGCCGCCCTGTTGTTGGCGCAAGGTATAAATTTGGTCGCCACTATGCACATCCCAAATTTGAGCGGTTTTATCGCCTGAAACAGTGACTAACCATTGAGTATTAAGACTAAAACTGGCTTTGATTGGATATTGTGCTGAGGCATTTGAATTATGAGTGAAAATCGACATCAATTGCCCTGTTTCCACTTCCCACAATCGCGCACTGTGGTCTTGAGCCAAGGTCAGTACATATTGTCCGTTGGGGCTAAAAAGGGCTTTATTAATCGCTAACTGATGACCCAATAGTGTGCGATGTTCGCGTGGCTGAATCAGTGCATTATATAATTGTTGTTCTGCTTCAGGACTATAGGGACGGCTATGTGGAGCGAGTTCATCGGGTAAAGCTGCCAGCGTAATAAGTATGCCATTGGTTGCATTGCCCTGAGCTGTTTGCTGAGCGGCTAAATTGGCTAAAAACTTTGAATGTAAACCTTGAATCCGATTCGCTTCTGTCACCGCAAATTGTTGGGTTGTTTGTAAATGATGAATTTTAAGCGCGACAACCGCAGCGAATATGGCAAATACCAGCAAAAAGCTGATAACAATTGACACAATAATACGCCGATATTTTCTATAAATTGGGAAAGATAAGCGGTGTTTTTTGAGTAATTTTCTACTCAGGCTTCTAAGTTTTTTAGTTTTAATCGGACTATAGACTTCAACTGATTTGGCTTTTTGTTGTAATAATTGCGAAATTGACCATTCAACTCGACCGCGTTCTACGGTTTGTAAATAATGGACATGGCGTTGCCGATGCTCAGCATACCATTGTTGTAATTCTTGAAATTTTTTTTTGACTTTTAATGAGTTATACATAATTGACGATTATTTTAAAGTGCAACAGCATAGTATTAAATTTAGCCTTATCCATCTTAAAACCATTATTCAATATGAGTTTCAAGTAAATTCTATGGGTAAATTTTAGGAATAGATAGTGGTTTTTATGTGTTTCTATAATATGCTTGATGTGGAATTAAAATAAGTTTTATAAAACAAATGGTTATAAATATTGATTTTGAAAAGCGAGAAAACTATCTCTTTTTATTTCAATTACTTAAAAATTCATTTTACATCAAGCGTATAATCTATTTTAGTCAGAAAACCTTAATCGCGTTTTTAAAAAA
>JAYQWJ020000540.1:0-5531 GCA_035829175.2 Candidatus Albibeggiatoa psychrophila | reverse complement strand
AAAATAACTCTCGTTCTACGCACTGCGTAGAATGAGCCACTGACGCACTGCGTCAGGCTGTGGTGGAGGCTGATGCGTCCTGTGGCATGACGACGCGGTGCATCGTCACGAGTCAATGGGGCATAACCCGGCGTAACAATTGAAGTCACGCTACGACTACGACTTTCCACATCATAACGCGCCGAACCAAAATCCAATAACACTGGCGAATTATCCGAACGAATATAAATATTAGCGGGCTTAATATCGCGGTGCAAAATTCCTTTTTGGTGCATTTGCTGTAAACCGCTTAACAAAGGCAATAAAATCGCCAAAATCTCTTCTTCTGTCGCCTTCTCACCAGAACCTATTAACTCTGATAAACTATCCCCTTCCTCATATTCCATCACCAAATACGCCGTATGATTCGCCTCAAGAAAACGGATAACTCGCACGATATTCGGATGCCGTAATTGGGCTAAAATTTTCGATTCCTGAATAAAACGCTGCAATCCCCACTGAAAATCATCTTTGAACTTAGGCAATTTCGTATGCACTGTAAAACCAGACTCACGCACAGCTAATTCACTCGGAAAAAACTCTTTAATTGCGACTTTCGCATCCAAATGCGTATCTATTGCTAAATAAGTCACACCAAATCCGCCAGCACCTAGCACAGATTGAATTTGATATTCTTGCAATTGATAATTTGCGGGTAATTGATAAGCTTGTGTGGACATGATAATTATCTCGTTATTTCTTTATAAATAAAAATTTAACTTCACCAATATCTATAGCATCGCCATTTGCCAATAAACTGGTTTTGGTTTGCTTACCATTCACATAAACCCCATTCAATGAATCCAAATCAACAATGACAAACTGCCCATCACGTCGTCGGTGTAATTCAGCATGATGATTTGAAACGGAAGTATTACCCAAGCTCAATTCGTTGTCACCATGTCGCCCAATCCGCACCGTAGTTTGTTTAATCGGATAACGTAATTGATTACCTTCAAGATACGCATACGGTCGCAAAGGTCGTAACACAAAACGGAGCAATAAAATCAACAGTAAAAAAACACCTAATATCCATAACCACCACTGTTTCAATACATCAGTATCGTTTGATTCTGCTATTATCTCACTTGGTTCTGTTGTTATTTCCTCATCATAGATAGGCAATGTCATGATAGGTTCAGGTATATTAATAGTTTGTGTTGTTTGTAATGAATCTATTGCAATTTGCCAGCTAATCACTACATTTTGCTGTCCAGTCAAACCCATTTCGATAGCAGGTATTAAATCAAAAATCATTTTTTGCCCATTATCAATCAGTTCATAAGGAGATTGTAAAAACGTTTCTGGTAGAGCATATTGACGATTCGCTTTAAAATATAATCCATTGGTTTCTAAGCTTAATTTCTCAATTATTTGTAATTGTACTGATGCTGAAGTTGACATCGCAAAACCCAATCCATAAATGCGGATTTGCGCTTGTTTCGCTGCCGTGACGACTTCTTCATGTGTGTAAGCGGTATCTTCTGCACCCCCATCAGAAAAGATAAATAAGGCTTTACGTTGAGCGGGATAAACTGTTAAAGTCTGAATCGCCGTTAAAGAATGCTTATACAACTCTGTGGTTTGTCCAGTGGCTTGAATCTGTTCAACTTGTTCAATAATATTTTCTACAGACGTTCCCAATGGTGCTAAAATTTTTAAATCAGTTGCAAAAGTGGCCAAACCAAATTGCTGATGAGGTTCACTGGCTGCAAGCATGGTTTTTATTTGCTCTCGATTTTGCTCAACGACTTTTCGACGGCGCGGGTCACTAATATCAACTAAAAATAAAATAGCAGTTGTGGCGTTTTCAGTTGGGTAATCTTCTGATGTAAGTAATGGTAATGTCACATCATTGATTTTTGCTTGAATAGAACCTACTTGCATTGGTGTTGCCAATTGATATTGCACAACAAGTCGATCGTTTTCAACTTCTGTTGAAATATCAAAAATATTATCTTGTGCAGTAACGTTTTGCACTGTCAATAGGCACAAAACCAGTACGTTAAAAAATTTTATCATTTAGAAAAATCCTATTGATTAAGGGATATAAATTGAGAAAAATGATATATCAGTTATATTATGCTAGTAAATTTGGCAATTCAAATTATTTTCTTTAAACTTAAACTTGAATATTTATACTTTATTTTACAATAAACTAGTTCTTTTTAATAAAGTTAAGGAGGGATAAATGAATATAATTAAAAAAATAAGGTTACTTTTTCTGTTTTTCATTCTTTTCTTTTTTCAAATCAAAACCTGTTACTCTCAAAACCATACTATTCAACTTACACTCAATGAACCAGAATCTGTACCTCTTGATGTAAAAATTGGGCAAATGTTAATTGTTGGCTTTAGAGGGATGTTTCAGCATCAGGAGGGAGTAAAACGCATTATTTCTGACATTCAAAACTTGCATTTGGGTGGCGTTATTTTATTTGATTACGACGTTGTTTTAAAATCAGGGCGGCGTAATATTAAATCAGAAGTCCAGTTAAAAATGTTAATTAACTCTCTACAGAAAGCAAATTTGAACTCTAGCATAGTTAAGTCCCCTCTTTTCATTGCTATTGACCAAGAAGGAGGAAAAATAAGACGTTTAAAAAGCAAATTTGGGTTCAGTAGTCGTTTTTCAGCCGAATATTTGGGTAAAAAAGGATATGAAGAAACGACAAAGCAAGCTAAAAAAATAGCTCATACATTAGCTAAACTTGGAATTAATCTTAATTTTGCTCCTGTTGTTGATGTTAATATTAATCCTAACAGCCCCGCTATAGGAAAATTAGGACGCAGCTTTTCAAATGATCCTTCAATTGTACGAACCCATGCTTTATATTTTATTAAAGAGCACAATACCCAAAATATTATATGTACATTAAAACATTTTCCAGGACATGGAAGTGCAACGCATGATTCTCATTCAAATTGGGTTGATGTAACTAATACTTGGCAAGCAGATTTGGAACTTGTTCCTTATGAATTTTTCTTAAAAACGGGATTATTTTATAAAAATGGTATTATGGTTGGTCACATATTTAACCGCTCTCTTGATGAGCAATATCCAGCAACATTATCGAAAAAAACTCTTACATCTAAATTAAGATATGAAATGGGTTACACAGGCGTTATTTTTTCCGATGACATGCAAATGAAAGCAATCTCTGGTAAATATAATTGGGAAGAAGCTGTTTTTAGAGCAATTGATGCAGGCATTGATATTTTAGTTATTGGTAATAATTTAAAATATGAAAAGGATATTGTTGAAAAAACAACTGACATCATCAAAGCACTTGTGTATAAAGGGGAAATCAGTGAACAACGAATAGATGAATCTTATCAGAGAATTACAAGATTAAAAAATAATTTAATACCCGTTTATATTCAACAAATCACTGATACTCCTAAAAGTCAGAAAATAGAACAATATACTTTAACTATACGAGCTATTCCTCTTGATAGTCGAATAAGAATAATGAATATTGTTCCAAAGTATCAACATGGTATTAAATTATCTCCGGGTGAATATCGTATTCGTGTTGATAAAATAGGTTATCTACCTCATGAAGAAATGATAACTATTGAGGATTCAAATATCAACATGGAAATAGAGTTAGAAAAAATAGAACAACCTTAATCTTTGAGTTAGTTGCATGAATTATTAATTTTATTTCTAACCCTGTCTTTCGACCACTTATTATCCCCTTTTTGCTGGCGATCTTGATAAAACTCGTTTACTGTTTTGTCGCGGATTTCCAGCCATATTCGTTTTTGTCTTTGGTTTGTTGCTGTTTGCGTATTGGTTTTTCTGTAGTAAATTTCATCTATTGCTTCACAAAGCAACCCCCACCATTCATTTGCTTTAGAATAATTACCTTCTGCAAACCATTTATCAGCTAACTTAATTACACTAGCATTTTGTTGCTGGATTCTTAATTGATTTTTCTTTATTTCTTCTTGTTTTCTTCTTTCAATCTCAAGCCTTCTTTGCTCTTTTTCAGCTTCCTGTCTGGCTTTTTCTGCTGCAATTCTATCAGCTTCAGCTTTCTGCCTAGCTTTTGCAATTTCCTGTTCTTGTTTTCTTCGTTCAACAGCAAGTCTTCTCTGCTCTTCTTCCGTTTGTTGCCTAGCTTTTGCAATTTCCTCTTCTTGTTTTCTTCGTTCAGCAGCAAGTCTTCTCTGCTCTTCTTCCGCTTGTTGTCTAGCTTTTGCAATTTCCTCTTCTTGTTCTCTTTGTTCAGCAGCAAGTTTTCTCTGCTCTTCTTCTTGTTCTCTTCGTTCAGCAGCAAGTTTTCTCTGCTCTTCTTCTTGTTCTCTTCGTTCAGCAGCAAGTCTTATCTGTTCTTTTTCCGTTTCTTGCCTAGCTTTTGCAATTTTCTCTTCTTGTTCTCTTCGTTCAGCATTATTTTGTTGCATTTCTTGAATAATGTAATACCCCCCTCCTGCTCCAATTAAAATGAAGAATAAAAAAGTAATAACAGCAAAATAATTTTTAGGTTTAGGGAAAATCTTCTCACGCCAAGCAGCAATAGATTGTGGACGTTCAGTTTCATTAATTTTCAATGCCCAATCAATCGCTTCTAACAAATGCTTTGAATAATGTTTCTTGCCAATTTTAACTGCTGGAATTAAAGGGTCTGGTTGACCACGCATTATTGCACCAATGCGTTCAGGTGCTTCTGGTGGAGCTTTGGCACTAATTAAACGATATAAAACTGCGCCCATTGCATAAATATCTGTCCAAGCACCTTGCATTGTACCTTTACTTTCATACTGCTCAAATGGTGCATAACCGGGGGTTACAATCGCAGTCATGCTACGGCTGCGAGAACTCACATCATAACGTGCCGAACCAAAATCTAATAAAACAGGAGTGTTATCTTGAGAGCGAATATAAATGTTGGCGGGTTTTATATCTCGATGTAAGAAATTGGCTTGATGCACTAAGGTTAAACCATCTAATAAAGGCTTTAATATCTTTTCAATTTCACCTTCATCCGCAGTTTGCTTATCTTGAATTAAGGCATCTAAACTATCACCTACCTCATAATCCATTACAATATAAGCTGTATTGAAATACTCAAAAAAAGTTTTAATTCGGACAATATTAGGATGATTAAATTGAGCTAAAGTTTTCGCTTCTTGCATAAAACAATTAAGCCCCCAATTAAAATTGGCAGTGTCACTAACTGACTTTGGATGAATGTACAAATCATCTGCACGTATCGCAATATCATTGGGTAAATACTCTTTAAGTGCAACGTTACAGTCTAATTGAGTATCATAAGCCAAATAAGTAATACCAAACCCACCAGAACCTAATATTTTATCTATACGATATTGATTGAGGTTATAGCCTATCGGTAAAGCATTGTGGTGTTCTGTGTTTTTACTGAAAATAGCCATAAATTATTCCTTTTAGTAATGTCTTATGGGTGGATTTTTCTGACAAAATTTTTTCCAAGACTAATAAAAGAGTCAGAAGGAATTGCATC
>JAYQWJ020000539.1:0-5640 GCA_035829175.2 Candidatus Albibeggiatoa psychrophila | reverse complement strand
CATCAAATTCAGACTAAAACACTGACCATCCACTAGGCACTTTGCGTGGTGGCGGTAACTGAGATTGGGGTATAGCAACAGAAATTGCCACGGTCGCGGGGTTACGTGTATTGCGAGGAACAGACAACGCACTGGTGTTGGTATCGATTCGATATTCTGCCATTCTACTTAATAAACCAGCCGCTTCCACCGCAAACAAACCATCTGGATAAGACTCTCCATGCTGCGGCACTAAATGATACATCCATTGTGCAGAACCCGTATTTTTCTGAGCAATCGTATTCAATAGTTGTTCATTAATATCAAACACAATATGTTCACTATAAACACATTTTCCGTATAAATTCAAAGAACTACAATCCTCAACTTCTCTTAAAGTTTGAGTCTCTATCGCTTGCTGTCCATTTGGCACAGTATAATTTGCTTGCTTATAATGTCGCCAATCACCACGCCCATTACCGCTGTAATACACCACGTTATAAATTTGAAAACTTTTCTGACCTGTACGCTTATCAATAAAACCACGGAAAAAATTATCATCCCACACCACTGAGCCTTGACGTTTTTGATAGCCATATACCGTAGAAAAAGTGACTATACGTCCTTCATCATCGACGATAATGGATTGCTTAAGCTGGTTTGCATCATTTGGCTCTGAGCCTAAATTTGTATAGGGATTTAAATTACAAGCACTGAGCCATAAGAAAACCAATAAAAAACTCAAACGACTAATGGACATAATTACTCCTCACTTATTAAGCGATGTGAATTGCTTAACCCATCTTTTAAATTTTGAGTACGCACCTGCATTGGCTGCCATTGGGCTAATCAGGTGATGACTGGGATAGGATATTTCTGGGATTTTTAATGATGACGATACGGCACGATTTTCATCTTGCCAATATAATGCTCGCTTCTTACTTTCGTCCACTACAAATTCTTGAATACGTTCCCGTTTTTCCGCATCAAATTCGATTTGAATGAATTCAGCTAATTTCTCAGCGATTTGCATCGGATGTGCACGGATTTCTTCAAAATTTAAAAAAACCGTTGGATAATCATGCTGCATGTAAAATTCGGCAATGCGGTAATTATAATAATTCACAACTTTATAAGTATAATCAAAAGGTAAGCGAAATATTTTGTGGCAAGCAATGGCATTGGTTAATGGATTGCGCTGAGTGATAATAAAATGCGGGTTTTCTAAATGCGGTAAAAATAAATCAATGGTCAAACTGGTTTTGGGATTTTTAAAGCCCCATAATTCGTGCTGTGCCGAGAATTTTTTAACAAAATCAATAATATCTTGTTCGATAAAAGGTTTTTGAGCTAGAATATCCTGATGTTCTGGGGGAGACCAATGCGCATCAATACCTTCAATCACCGCTTCTCTGGCAGCCAATTGAAATATTTTCGTATTAATTAAGTGTGCATCTAAACTTTCATAAAAGCCTTTGGGCGCATGAATTCCCGGCTCGCCATAGTCCGCATCCATTGCAATCCCTAATGCTTTTAGAATACCTGTGGCTAAGGTTGTACCGCTGCGGGCATTCCCTAACACAACAAATGTTTTAGCCATGCGCTTTCATTGTTTTGAAATATGATAAGTTTTTAATTAACCTAATACTTTACAGTTAGGTGGCTCTCATTATACCCTAATTAGCTCATCAGCGATATTTTTAGATACGACTATGCAAATCAATCAACCTATATTCCTTGTTGGTGCAGAACGCTCAGGAACAACTCTATTGCGTTTAATGCTTGACCATCATCCTAACATTGCTTTTTTGTATGAATTTGAGTTCGCCGTAGACCAAATTGATGCACAAGGCAATTACCCAAATATTCAGCAATATCATGATTATTTGAGCTATCACCGTATTTTTCTGGGGGCTGAACTTGAAATTGATTCTAAATTGGATTATCCCGCATTGGTTGATAGTTTTTTACAGCAAAAGCAAGTACGAGATAATAAACCCTTGATTGGCGCGACAGTGCATCATAAATTCCAACATTTATTAAAAATCTGGCCTCAAGCAAAATTTATTCATTTAATTCGAGACGGACGAGATGTGGCGCGTTCAACAATTCAAATGGGTTGGGCTGGCAACATGTACATGGGAGTTGAGCGATGGATTGAAGCAGAATTAATTTGGAAACAAATGGCTCAGCAATTACCGCCCGAACGTCAATTATCGATTCATTATGAAGATTTGATTAAAGATTCAGAAGTCATATTAAAACAAGTCTGTGATTTTGCCGAAGTGCCATTTGATAAAGAAATGTTTAGTTATGCTGATAAAACCACTTACAGTGTGCCTGATCCGAAGATTTTAGAACGTTGGCGTAAGTTACCGCAGAAAGAATTACAACTGGTTGAATGTCGGATTGCTGAAATGTTAAATCAGCGTGATTATCCACTCAGCGGTCATCCTATTTTACCAGACAGCGCGGGCTTGAAATTCAAAATGCAAATGGATAATCGAATCCGTAATATTTTGTTTAGAATCAAGTATTATTCTTTCCGCTTATGGCTAGCTGATTTAATATCCAGACGTTTTGGCTTTAATCAATGGCAACAGCAAGTGCGTTTGAAAATGAATGAGAAAGATAAAGAACATTTAAGATAGCATCATGTTACCTTTGGCTTTTGTGGAGTTGATTCAGAGAAATCGGCTTGAAGTTTAATTTTTAAAAATCAATCAATTACGAAAGAAAAGAACGTGTTTTTGCATGGCTATCCAACCCTGCACTTTCAAGTTTTTGATTCTATAATGAATTTAGACTTTGCTTTATGTTTTAATACGATTGCTCCGAATCAATTTTTCAAATAAGCATCCCCCTACAAAACGGTTTAATCCTATCTCTCAAGTGTTTTTTCTTTATATCTTTCCTTGACATACAATATCAAACGTTTTTCAAACAAACTTATCCTTGTTATTCTCAATAAAGTGCTTGTTTTATATATAGAACAAAGATAAAATGTAGGGTTTAATTTGATATATTTCAGCATGATGTGTGAGGAGAAGTAACTCGATGCTAACAGCAGAACAAACCGCAAAAGTAATTCAAGAATTTCAACGTTCTGAAAACGACACAGGTTCACCAGAAGTACAAGTGGCATTATTAACTTCAAATATTGAAAGTTTATCAGGTCACTTCAAAGCGCATAAAAAAGACCATCACTCACGTCGTGGTTTAATTCGCATGGTTAACACTCGTCGTAGTTTATTGGATTATTTAAAAGGTAAAGATGTAGAGCGTTATCGGACTTTGATTAGTAAATTAGGTTTGCGTCGTTAATTTTAGGTTGGAACAGGTTTTGATTTAGTCGCTCAAGTTTAGCGTCAGGTATGAAGGGAAAAAGGTATAAATAATGATTCCATATAAGCGTACATTTGAATATGGGCAACGAGAAATAACCCTAGAAACGGGTGAAATCGCACGCCAAGCAACCAGTGCAGTTTTAGTCAGTGTGGGTGATACCGTTGTTTTAGTCACAGTCGTTGTTGGTAAAGAACCTAGTCGTTCTGACTTTTTTCCTCTGACCGTAGATTATCAAGAGCGAAGTTACGCCGCAGGTAAAATCCCAGCAGGTTTCTTAAGACGTGAAGGTAGATCAACAGAGAAAGAAGTTTTAACCTCTCGCTTAATTGATCGTCCAATTCGTCCTTTATTTGCTGATGGCTTTAATCACGAAGTACAAATTATTGCAACCGTGATGTCATTAGACCCTGAAGTTGACTCTGATGTACTTGCGCTTATTGGTACGTCTGCCGCGTTGACTATTGCGGGTATACCTTTTAATGGACCAGTTGGTGCAGCCCGTGTGGGTTACGATAGCCGTACTGGGGAATACTTATTAAATCCTTCCAAAAAATTACTCCACCATTCTGACTTGGAATTAATTGTCGCGGGTACTGAAAGTGCGGTACTAATGGTTGAATCTGAAGCTCGCCAACTCTCGGAAGAGGTCATGTTAGGGGCTGTGATGTACGGACATGAGCAATTGCAAAACGTCATCATGGCGATTAAGGAAATGGCGCAAGCTGTCCCTATTCCAAAATTTGAGTGGCAACCGCCCGTAAAAAATGAAGCTTTAACTCAGAAGTTAGAAGAAGTTGCAGCAAATCGTTTACGTGATGCGTATAAGATTCAAGATAAATTAGAACGCCGCGATGTATTATCACAACACCATAAAGACATCGTTGCAGAATTATGTGTTGGCGATGAGCCAGAATGGGAAGAAACAGACGTTTTAGACTATGTCGAAAGCTTAGAAAAACGACTGGTGCGCGGCAGCATTTTGTCAGGTGAGCCTCGTATTGATGGTCGTGATAATGCCACTGTTCGTCCGATTAATATTCGCGCAGGTTTCTTACCACGTACTCATGGTTCTGCTTTATTCACTCGTGGTGAAACCCAAGCCGTGGCTGTGATTACGTTAGGTACTGACCGTGATGCGCAATTAATAGATGAACTCGGTGACGAACGCCGTGAAGAATTCATGTTGCATTATAACTTCCCGCCTTATTGTGTAGGTGAAACAGGTCGTGTCGGTCCGCCGAAGCGTCGTGAAATTGGTCATGGTCGTTTGGCACGTCGCGCATTAGATGCCGTCATGCCAAGTCAGCAACAGTTTCCTTATTCAATTCGTTTAGTGTCTGAAATCACCGAATCCAATGGCTCTAGCTCAATGGCAAGCGTATGTGGCGGTAGTTTAGCCCTTATGGACGCGGGTGTACCGATTCGTGCACCTGTTGCAGGTATTGCGATGGGCTTGATTAAAGAACAGGATGATTTTGCCATCTTATCTGACATCATGGGTGACGAAGACCATTTAGGCGACATGGATTTTAAAGTAGCGGGTACAAAACGTGGTGTGACTGCGTTTCAAATGGACATTAAGATTGATGGTATCACCAATGATATTATGCAACAGGCCTTAGAACAAGCGCGAGAAGGTCGTTTACATATTTTAAGCATTATGGAAGATACCCTTGAGCGTCCACGTCCAGAAATGTCATGTCATGCTCCACGTATTGTGACTTTCCGTATTCGTCCTGAGAAAATCCGTGACGTGATTGGTAAAGGTGGCACAACCATCCGTTCAATTACTGAAGAAACAGGCACTAGCGTTGACATCAGTGATGACGGTTTAGTGAAGATTGCCTCAGTTGATTTTATGGCGGGTCAAGAAGCACGTCGTCGTATTGAAGAAATCACTATTGATGTTGAAGTCGGTATGATTTACGAAGGTAAAGTTGTGAAATTAATGGACTTTGGTGCATTTGTAAGCATTTTACCGGGCAAAGATGGTTTAGTACATATTTCACAGATTTCTGAAGAGCGGGTTGAAAAAGTCAGCGACAAACTACGCGAAGGTGAAATCGTACAAGTTAAAGTATTGGAAATTGACAAACAAGGCCGCATTCGCTTGAGTATGAAAGCAGTGAATGCCACAGGCGCAGCGAGTTAATTCTACATACAAGTTCAGGATTAGCAGTTCTAAGTTATGGATTATAAACATAATTTATAGTAAAGTAGGGCTGCTAGTCCGCAAATTCTGAATTTTTAGGGGTAATAACAGCAACTTAAAATCTATATTAATCTATACTATTATCAACTAATGTTAAAAAA
>JAYQWJ020000538.1:0-9822 GCA_035829175.2 Candidatus Albibeggiatoa psychrophila | reverse complement strand
ATTCAATTCTTTACTGACTGCATCAGAACGTGCCACACAATGTTCCGCTTCTGCTTGTAAATCTTCACTGGATTCCAAAGACCATGCTTTTGTACGCTGCATCACTAAATTTGCTAAAGCTTCTATATGCTTAACTTGTGAATTTAAAGCAGGAATATAATGATAATGTTCGCCACCCGCTTGTAAAAAATACTCACGATTTTCTTGGTCAATTTCTTCTAATGTTTCCAAACAGTCAGCCGAAAAACCGGGACAAATCAGATTGACATGTTTTATGTCTTGCTGAGGCAATTGTTTTAAAACTTCATCAGTATAGGGTTTTAACCATTCTTCACGCCCAAAACGGGATTGGAAAACAACTTGATATTTATCATTTGCCAAATCAAGTGAGCTTGCGACTAAACGCGCGGTTTTATGGCATTCACAAAAATAAGGGTCGCCTGCGTCGAAGAAGCGTTGTGGAATACCATGAAATGAAAACAGTAATTTATCGGGTTTGCCATGTTGTGCCCAATGCGCTTGAATGCTGGCTGCCAAGGCTTGGATATAATCGGAATTGTCATGATAATGGGTAATAAATTGCAAATCTGGAATCCATCGCCATTTTTTCAAACAATCTGCAATTGCATCAAAAGTTGAACCTGTGGTCGATGAACTGTATTGAGGATAAAGTGGCAACACGATAATACGTTGCGCATTCATTTGGCGTAATTGTTCCAAACCGTCGGCAATTGAGGGCTGACCATAACGCATTCCCAAAATCACTTTTATTGGCGAATCAAGATTTTTTGATAGCATTTCTTGTAAATTAGCGGCTTGTTGCTGGGAAATGGCTAAAAGCGGCGAACCGTCATCTGTCCACACTTTGGCGTAATTTTTAGCGGAACGGGCTGGGCGAATTCGTAAAATAATCCCGTGTAAAATCAACCACCATAACCAACGTGGCATTTCTGTAATCCGTGGATCACTTAAAAATTCAGCTAAATAACGGCGTAATGCAGCAGTTGTAGGCGCATCTGGCGTACCTAAATTAGTCAGCAAAACACCTGTTAAAGGCAATTTTTCATGAGGATTGTCACTATTGTTTAAATAACTTTTCATATTTTTAACGATGACCAAAGACATTTTCTAATATTGATATTATAGGCATAATTACTGATAAACAAGAAATTTTGAGCAAAATAAGCTAAAACAGTTAATTTTAGATAACAAAATATTATTTCAATCCCATCGCTTGAGCTTTTTCTCGTTCTATGCGCTTGCATTTGTGGACGCTGGTGCGCCTTGTCGGGTGACGACGCGGTGCGTGGTCACGAGTTGCACATTATGCCAAATATTTTTTTTGAAATTAAAGAAAATCTTAAGATTCTAAAAGCCTTATATCTTCAATAAGCATCTGCAAACTTTTTTTACCACGAAACTGATTCACATCGAGTTTATAAGCCAAATGTAATTTTTTGACAGCAATATGTTCCCAGTTTTTTATATCCAAGCCTTTCTTTGTAATATTAAAAGCAATCGCCTTCAACTCTATTGAACTGTCAGCAACAGGCGTTACGACCATTTTCAAATGCAGTTCTTTTAATAAAAACCATTCTTGTACATGAAATTCGCCATCAAATAAAGGCTCTAAACAACCCTGTCCCCAAGGCACAATATGGCGTAATTGTTCAGCCAGTGTTAGGCTAAAATCTTGTGCTTTTAATTCACCATCGCTATAAAGCTCACCTAATAAATCATCTTCGGTTAATAAACGGCGCACTTCGGCATCAAACGCTTGACTGAATTTTTCATAATATTGGTATGGCATACTTAAGCCTGCTGCCATCGCGTGACCGCCAAACTTACTTAACATATCAGGATATTGTGCGGCAATCCGTTCTAACACATCTTTGATATGCACGCCTCGCACTGAACGCGCTGAACCTCGTAATTCATCGTTGATTGCACGAGTAAATACGATGGTGGGACGATTAAATTTATCTTTAATTCGTGATGCTAACAAGCCAATTATACCTTGATGCCAATGTTCTTCTAACAAACACAATCCATAAGGCAAATCTTGTTGCGATAATTCCGCTAATTTATCAGCCGCTTCCTGCTCCATTTCAGATTCAACATAACGTCGTTCTTCATTAAAATGACTTAAGTTTTCTGCATATTGGATGGCGGTTTCATCCTCTTCACACAATAAGCAATTGATGCCATAAGTCATATCATCCATACGTCCTGCGGCATTAAGACGCGGTGCAATGCGAAAACCTAAATCACTGGTGGTCATGCGTGATTGCTCACAAGTCGCTACTTTGGCTAAGGCGCGAATGCCTGCACTACATTGGTCAGCTCGAATCCGTCGCAAACCCTGTTCAACCAAAATCCGATTATTATTGTCCAATATCACCACATCTGCGATTGTGCCCAAGGCAACCAAATCTAACACGCTGGCAAGATTAAACTCAGGAATTTGATGATATTCAAACCAATGATGTTGACGTAAAAAACTGCGTAAGGCAGACATGACATAAAAAATCACCCCCACGCCTGCTAAATTTTTACTGGCAAACTCATCTTGTGCTTGATTTGGATTCACAATGGCATTGGCATTTGGCAAGCGGTTTGTGGGTACGTGATGGTCTGTAATCAATACTTTAATACCTAATTTCCGCGCGGCTTCCACACCTTGAAAACTCACAATACCATTGTCTACGGTGATTAATAAATCAGGGTGTTGCGGTTGAGCTAATTCAACAATTTCAGCACTGAGACCATAGCCGTGAATTTCTCGATTTGGTACTAAAAAGCCTACATTTTTTGCGCCCATTGCTTGTAATGATTTCACCGCTAAAGCACAACTGGTTGCCCCATCAGCATCATAATCCGCCACAATTAATATTTTATGTTGGTGATAAAGGGCTTCGTACAATAAGTTCACCGCATCTTGAATGCCGTGTAACGAATGGTACGGTAATAAATTTTTAAGTGAATAATCTAAATCTTGCGCTTGTTGTATCTGGCGATTGCTCAATACACGTTGCGTAATCGGATGAAGATCAGACGGTAATTGATGCGGCTCATTGTGTGAGTGGCGGATAATCCGTTTCATTTTTGATGTTTAGCTTATGGTTTTAAATAAAAACATCTTAATATAACTGAGAATATATTTATCTATTTTTTTTGGCTAAATTTCAAGAAGTGCAAAAGGAAAGCTTTGTATAAAGAATGTAGGTATCAGTTTGTATTGGGGAATTATTTTGTAAGCAGTAGGGAATTGAAAGTGTTGGAAATGCTAGGTTTTGTGTGGTTTAAAAACAAGGGGCTTGGAATATTAAAAATGGTAAAGGCAAGTGAACGTTTTATAGTTAAAGTCTTGATTTATAAATAATTATTCTTTCGTAGACACTTACCATAATCCAATTATCTGCACCTAATATTATTTTTATCGATTGCTCGATTTGAAATACTTCACTCGCTTTATAAAATGATGAAGTATTATTATTTTTAACAGCTTAGAAAAAATTACTTAGACGGGGCTTTTAAAATCATAGGTTGGTAAAAGCTTGGATTACCATCTTCATCTTCAGATACTGCTAAATTGCCAAAAGGCACATAACCTTGTTCAATTTTCTCATTAATTTGAGACACCATCAGCCGTGTTGCCTGCGTCACACCGATGCTACTATTATCAGTAATAACGATATAACGGTCTTTCTTCTTTTTAGTTTCTGTCATGACATTCTCCTAATGATTATTTGGATAGAACAGCTAAACTTCACTTATTCTAATCCAAATATACATAGCTAATAGATAAAAATTAGAAGCTAAAACGTTTACCTACACCGATACCAAATACCCAAGGGTTAATATCAACGTCTGTAGAAACATTGCCTAACGCGCCAGAGTAGAAAGTAGCCGTTGTATTGATGTCCATGTATTTAACGTCAAGGTTGAAGAATAAGTCATTACCTAAATCGTAATCCATACCGACTTGACCAACCCAACCGAAAGAAGAATCTAATTTAACATCACCAACACCGCCTAAAGCTGTATCTAAAGAAGATGTTGCTTTTTCACTTAAGAACAAAGTGTAGTTTAAACCAAGACCTGCATAAGGACGGAATTCACCATCTGGTAAAAAGTGATATTGCAAAATCAATGCAGGAGGTAATACGCGTGTTTCAATGATAGTGCCTAAAGGAGCTAATGTTGCACCTTTACCGACTACGTCATGCTTAGAGCTAAGGTCTAATAATAATTCAGCACCAATATTTGGTGTAAACATATAAGTGAAATCGATATCTAAAGAATAAGCATCTTCAACGTCCACTTCTGTGCCAGCCACTTCGCCACCAACAGCACTAGAAGTTACATTACCACTGTCTGCACTTGGGTTAATGTTGATGATACGCCCACGAACTAACAAATCACCCGTATCTAAAGCTTGAACAGGTGCATTGATAGCTGTCAAACAGCCTGCCATAATAACGGGTAAGGAAAACTTAGCATAGTTTTTTAACATCAGTTTGCTCCTAATTAATTGTTTATGATTTTAGCCCATACCATCATGGTATAAACTTGAAAACTCGGTTGAAGAATTGCTTATAAATTACTGCGTACTATTACAAAGGTGTGACAAATAGTCAACAGTTTGATGCAAGTTTACAACAAAATTTTTTTATTTACCGATATGCAACAACTTTTGAAGGCATAATATTGATATGGATGATACAGATAAACATTTTTTACCCAACTTTTGTAGCCCATATTTAATTATTTCAGGCATCGTTTTGACTGAGCTACTGGCTATCGTTTTGGTGATGAGTCCTGTAGGGATGGAAGGTTACGCATGGCATTATATTCAATACGAATTATTGACAAGTTTGGGCTGGATATCCTTGTTTATGCAGGCCGTAACATTACTTAGCTTATCCATTTTATGTGTGACTCGGAACTGGCTGCGACAACTAGAAGATCAAAATATTGGACCTATATTGAGCTACTTATTTATTTTGCTGATTACATGGCTTGCAAGTAAGTTTGCTTGGGAGTTAGAACATGCTTTTACCTACACCGTAGATATTTCCACCAATTATTATTCAATTTTATTCAGCAATTTAGTCATTAGCAATTTTACTAGCATTGTGGTGATAGGCTCTTGTTATTACAAGAAATTATGCAAAAATAGCACGCTGATTTTGATGTACACCTTAGTATTGATTTTCACCATTTTACTCACTGAATTGCTCACCGTATTCAATGCGTTGCAAAATAACCACAACCAAGCTATCGACCATCATTTGTTTCTTTTACGCAACTTAAGTATCAGTGCTATTGTCAGTGCCATTGTTTTGCGCTATTTTTATATTCAATATCGTTGGAAAAAACAAACTGAAGCTACCGCATTTTCCAGAGTACAAGCTTTACAAGCTCGAATTAGACCGCATTTTTTATTTAATAGCATGAATACCATTGCCAGTTTAATTCGGATTGACCCAGATAAAGCAGAACAAGCTGTAGAAGATTTGTCTGAACTATTTCGAGCCAGTTTGGCTGATGCTAGAGAAAAAGTAGCTCTGTCAGAAGAACTCGATTTATGTATCCAATATTTGCGTATTGAAGCTTTGCGCCTAGATGAACGTTTGCAAGTGCAATGGAAAATGGAACAAGTACCTCAAGATGCGTTAATCCCGCGTTTAAGTATTCAACCATTATTAGAAAATGCAATTTATTACGGTATCCAACCTTTACCTGAAGGTGGTATGATAGAAATTACGGGGCTTTTTGATGGCAAGCTGATTCAATTAGACATTGAAAACCCCTTAAGCCAACAACCATTGTGTCATCGTAGCAAAGGGCATGGAATTGCACAGCGTAATATTCATGAACGCTTGCAAGCATATTATGGTCAATTAGGAGGCTTGAGTGTCAAACAAGAACCTGATGTATATAGTGTTAGCCTACGTTTCCCATATCAAACAGACTTATGAAAATTTTAATTGTTGATGATGAACGTCTTGCACGTGAACGCCTGACAGCCTTAGTCCATGAATTGGGCTTAGGTAAGGTCGTGGGTGAAGCAAGTAACGGTAAAGAAGCCCTAAGTGCGGTTCACGCTTATCAGCCCGATGTCGTATTGTTAGATATCAGGATGCCGGGTATGGATGGTATGCAGGTCGCGCAACGCTTGGTTGATTTGTATCCACAACCGATAGTGATATTTACGACAGCCTATAACGACCATGCTTTGGAAGCCTTTGAAACTCAAGCGGTTGATTATCTTGTCAAACCTATTCGTAAAGACCGCTTACAACAGGCATTAAAACGTGCCCAAGCATTATTGCAAAAGCCACAAGTTGCAGAAGATACACCAAGAGCAACGGCGCGTAGTCACATTAGCATTAATGTTAGAAGTAATTTAAAATTAATTCCCGTTGGTGAAATTTTTTACTTTTCTGCTGACGAAAAATATGTCATCTTACATTGGAAAGAAGGCGAAGCTCTGCTCAGTGAGACCTTAAAAGACCTAGAGAAAGAGTTTGCAGGCCAATTCTTACGCATTCATCGCAGTACGTTGGTTGCAATCAATTATATTTCAAGCTTGGTCAAAGATAATAACGGACGTTGTTATATTACCTTGCGCGATCAGCCTACACGTTTAGAAATTAGCCGTCGGCACTTACCAACTGTGCGAAAAGTGCTAAAAGATATGCGTTTATCTAGTTTTTAAGCAATGTGGGATAAAGTTGATGCTTTTGCTACGTAATACTCGAGATAGGGCATGATCATGCAATATATTGGATTTTTCGTTAAATCCCTCATCACTTTTATTATTATCAATGGCTTATTCATTTCTAGTCTATATGCAGATGATGCTTATAATGAGTATCACATCAAGGCTGCATTTTTATATAATTTAACGTTAATGATAAAATGGCCTGATGAACGCTCAGGAGCAGTGCAGGTTTCAGAGCCATTGGTTATTTGTACTTTAGGGGAAGATTCTTTTGGTTCGTTGCTGGATACAATACAAGAAAATACAGTTAGAAAACGTAATTTAATATTAAAGCGAAATATTGAATTAAATCAGAGTCAAAAGTGTCATCTTCTATTTATTGTCCGCACTGAAGAAGACAATATGAGAAAAATCCTAGAGCATGTGAAAGGCTTACCCATTTTAACGGTGAGTGAAATTCCGAAGTTTGCCAATAACGGTGGCATGATTAATATGGTTAAGCGACGCAATCGGGTTAAGTTGGAAATTAATTTAAACGTGCTCAAACAAGAACAATTGTATGCTAGTGCGCGTTTACTCATTTTAGCAAAAATTATTGATTAGCAAGATATATTCAAACTGGTTTTGGCATTTGTTTGTATAACAGCATTGGGGGTAATACAAAAATCTAATTTAATATCATGTGGTTGAACATCATTGATGCTCTCTACAGGCTCAAATAATGACAAGCCAATTTTAATCACATCTGTTCGGCATTCTGCCAAAAATTTATCATAAAAACCTTTTCCATATCCCACTCTATTTCCTTGTTTATCAAAGCATAATAAAGGAATTAATACCATATCTATCATGCCAACTGGACAAGTTTTTGCGTCGATAGGTTCATCAATTCCCCATTGATTTTGCATAAGCTTTGTATTTGAAGTCAGAAAATAATGGCTTAAACTATGGTTTTGAATATTGGTTTTAGGAATTACAATATTGATGTGTGGGTATTGTTGAAATAATTGCTTGATAATCAGCCATGTATTAATCTCATTTTGTTTCGTAATCGGTAGAAAAACATGCAAAGTTTCAAAATTAATAGGAAAATGGTGGAAAAACTGATTTTTGATCGCGAGGCTGGCTTGTTCTAACGCTTGAGTGGATAGCAATTTACGTTTTTGTAAAAATTGTTTTCTTAAAGTTTTTTTGTTCGTCATAGAATTCAATATTATTGTCAATAATTGCATAAATCAAGGTTTGTAGTGCAATAATCATAAAACATAGCCACTTACAACTTGCTCCTTACATTATACTATCTTTCATTAAAGTCCTCACACCGTGAAAACCATGTCAACAACACTCCTCACCAAAGAAATCCGTAACCGTGCTCATGCCTTTGTAAAAGAATGGCAAGGCGAAACCCGTGAACATGCCGAAGCTAAATCTTTTTGGGATGATTTTTTTCAAGTATTTGGCGTGCATCGTCGTCGGATTGCCAGTTTTGAACAAGCGGTAAAAAAAGGGACGGGTAAACAAGGCTTTATTGATTTATTGTGGAAAGGCAAATTATTAGTTGAGCATAAGTCAAAAGGTAAGGATTTAGATAAAGCGTATAGTCAGGCATTGGATTATTTTCCCGGTCTTAAAGATGAAGAATTACCGCGTTATGTTTTAGTGTCTGATTTTGCACGATTTATTTTGCATGATTTAGATACGGGAAATTGTGAACAATTTGATTTAAGCGCGTTGCCTGACAATATCCATTTGTTTGATTTTATTGCAGGTCATGAGGATATTGAGGAAAATTATCAAACTTATAAGCTGGATTTAAAAGCCTCCGAATTACTGGGTAAATTGCACGATGCGTTGTTAGAAAGTGGCTATGATGGGCATCCGTTAGAAGTGTTCTTAGTTCGGATTTTGTTTTGTTTATTTGCAGAAGATACGGGCATTTTCGCCAAGTGGCAGTTTGTCAAATATATCAAGTCTTGGACGGCTGAGGATGGCAATGATACCGCGATGCACTTAGGTCAATTATTCCAAGTCTTAGACACGCCTGAGGAAAAACGTAATAAGCATTTATCGGAGGAATTGGCGGCGTTTCCTTATGTGAATGGGCAGTTGTTTGCTGAACGCTTGGATTTTCCCAGTTTTGATACTGATATGCGCGAGCAAATGATTGAATCAGCGTGGTTTGATTGGTCGAGTATTTCGCCTGCGATTTTTGGCTCGTTGTTTCAGCATATTATGGGAGACAGTAAAGCACGGCGGAAATTGGGTGCGCATTATACGTCTGAAAAGCATATTTTACGTTTGATTAAGCCTTTGTTTTTGGATGAGTTATATGCAGAATTTGAGAATTTACAGGTTTTAAAACGTGATAAGCATAAGAAGTTAACCGCATTTCAGAAAAAACTATCTGGCTTGTATTTCTTTGATCCTGCTTGTGGCTGTGGCAATTTTTTGATTGTGACTTATCAAGCATTACGACATTTGGAATTGCAAGTATTAGGTGAGCGACATAAGAAGACGAAAGACACGCATTTAAACTTTGAAATTGAGCCGCTGATTTCTTTAGATCATTTCTATGGTATTGAGCTTGAGGAATGGCCGATGCGGATTGCAGAAGTGGCGATGTGGTTGACGCAGCATCAAATGAATCGTGAGTTTGCTCAGCAGTTTGGACGTGAGCCTGATTTGTTACCGTTGAAAACTTCCGCGCAGATTACGTGTGGTAATGCTTTGGAATTGGATTGGCAGCAGGTTGTTGATGTGTCTCAATTTAAAAAAGTTGAAGCTTTGTATTTATTGGGAAATCCGCCGTTTGTTGGTAAGTCTCTTCGCACTCAAGAACAAAATGCAGATATGGATAAACTATTTAAAAATGTGAAGAATTATAAAAGCTTAGATTATGTCTGTTGTTGGTTTTATAAAGCCGCTCAATTTATTCAAGTTCATAAAATTAAACAGAAAGTTGCGTTTGTTTCTACGAATTCAATTTCGCAAGGTGAACAAGTTGCACCACTTTGGAATACGTTATTAAATCAAGGGATTCACATCCATTTTGCTCATCGTACTTTTGCATGGGATTCGGAGGCGAAAGGCAA
>JAYQWJ020000537.1:0-4230 GCA_035829175.2 Candidatus Albibeggiatoa psychrophila | reverse complement strand
AATTGACTAAAGATTGAAATCTGAATTAAGAATAAACGATAGTATTTTTTGAAATTAAGGCTTTTTGTCTGTTTTTCCGCACAAACTAAAAAGCCCCTGAGACATTCATCCCAAGGGCTTTTATCAATCTAACTCAGAAAAGTCAGATTAGAATTTGTGGCGAACACCTAAAGAAAATACGTTTTCGTCACGGTAATCATTGTCACTGTCAGTTTGACGGTAGCCAACATAAGCCATAGTGCGTTTGCTAAATTTGTATTTAGCACCGATCGCGAAACTTAAAGCGTCGTCTTCTTCTAAATCATCATCAGAGTAACCTGCAACCCATGCAGCTAAAGAAACGTTATTGATACTATAGTCAACAGAACCTAAGATGTATTGACCTTGACCACCAGTCATAGTACCCATTTCAGCATCTTCAAATTGTAAACCAAGTTTCAAACCAGCAAATTTAGCTTGACCACCAATTTTCAAGTTACTGAAGCCGTTATCTTCATCTGCTGTTTCTTCATCGTTAATAGTATCAGTAACGTTATTAGTAACATTACTGATATTGTTAGTTAAATCAGTATATGCGCCAGCAGCAAAGATAGTGAAATTCTCAGCAGAATATCTTAATTCAACTAAGCCCGCACCGTCCATGCCAGTGCCTTTATCAACAACGCCTTGAAGAGTTGCTGAGAAACCACCAAATTTAGCACCAACTTCAACTACGTTTTCAACATAGCCACTATGTGTAAATCCACCGTAAGGAGAATGTACTTGCTTAGAAGTTACTAAGTATTCACCCGAATTAATAGCAGGGTCTGCTCTTAATTGATCAATTTGATCTTTTAAAGGATCGTAAGCACAATCGCTACAATCTTTTAATGCAACAGGAGCTAAATAAGTACTACCAGTCATGCCGCCAGCAGTACCACGAGCTTGTAATGAAGTACCAGCCCAAGGATCAACTAAACCTTTAGATGCTTTGTATGCACCAACCATTTTACCTAAACGGAAGTAAGCAACTGAACCTTTCAAACCAACATAAGTGTCTTCACCAGTCACTAAACCTTTGTTAGCAAAAGTACTGAAAGCTGCTGTATAACGACCATAAGCTTTTAAACCACCGCCTAAAGACTCTTCAAAGTCAAGACGAATATAGTTAGGTCCGCCGTTGAAAGCAGCACCAACACCGTCATTAGTATAGCTTTCACGATCATAGTTACCCACTTCGGCGTAGTTATATTCGCCTTGGATAGTACCTGATAATTCTATGTCAGCAGTTGCTACCATAGGTGCTGCGAAAGCAGTTGCTACAGCAAGAACAAGAACTTTGCGATTCATAAAGTTTCTCCATTTAAATTTAAAAATGATTGAAGCCTAAGCTTTAAGACTTTATTCCCTGTTGTACTTACACAACAAAGAATCTTAATAATTCATTAATGCGATTCGATACAGACAAATTTATTAATTCATTCGTATTGTCTATTGTCTTGCAAACCATAACCTAGCGCGAAACAAAATGCAACAGTTTGTCTGCAAAAAAACCACAACTCAATATTTGTTGTTAAAATGATACACCATTTTATAACAAAGTGCTACATGCAATCATTCAAAATCTAAAACTAATTGTATCTCTTTAAGATATTCCCGTTCTTGCTCTAAATCAGCATGAGTTAAGGGATGTTTTTCTAGCCATTGTGGCGGGAACTGCACTTTAATACCACTGTCTGTTGTTTGCAACATTATTTCGGGCATTTGATCAATTGGGGTGCGACTTCTATGCACAAGTACAGCTAAACGCAATAAAATGCACAAACGTTGTAATTTTGCTTTTTCTGAAGGGCTACATATTTCACAAGTATCTGCTGGGAAGCGGCGGCGATGTGAGCGTACTAATGTTGCTAAAAAGGCTTGTTCTTGATGTGAGAAACCTGCTAAATCAGAATAGGTAATTAAATATTCACCATGTTTGTGATAGCTGTCATGTGCGATACTTAGACCAATTTCATGTAAACGTGCGCCCCAACTTAACATGGCAGCATAATCTTCTTGTTTATTTAAATGCCAGTCCTCAGCAATCTGGGATAAAAAGGCCAATGCTGTATTTTCAACTCGAGCCGCTTGTTGGCTATCGACCGAATAACGTGAGATGAGATTTTGAATTGTCGTATCACGCGCATCTTCACGAGTAATACGCCCAAGTAAGTCTAAGACCACCCCTTCACGCAATGCACTATCAGAAGCTTTCATCGATTCTAAGTTGAGTGCATCGAAAATACCCGAAATAATGGCAACACCACCAGCAAAAACTGGGGTACGACGCGTACTAAGTCCTTTTAGTTTTAAATTGTCTACATGCTCAGCCTCAAGCAATGCCGCTTTTAAATGTTGTAAGCCTTGGCGCGAAATTTTATTGTCCCAACCCATCTCACGGATCACCCGTTCAACAGAACGCAATGTACCCGCTGCACCAATCGCCATATCCCAGCCTAGTTCTTTAAAACGATATTTGATTACTTGTAATTCTTGTTGAGCATGAATTTCAGCACGGCGCATGGGTTTTGCTTTAATTTCACCATTGGAAAAATAACGCTGGGTCATACTGACACAACCCATGTTTAAACTTTCACGTTCAAGCGTGTCAAATTTCTGCCCAATAATAAATTCGGTACTGCCACCACCAATATCGACAACCAATGTTTTATCATCTGTAGAAGCCAAAGTATGTGCAACCCCTAAATAAATTAAACGGGCTTCTTCACGACCTGAGACAATTTCAATCGGGTGATTAAGCACTTCTTCTGCTTGTTGTAAAAAATCTTGCGCATTGACCGCTGCTCGAAATACATTCGTACCCACAATACGCACACTGTCTACAGGCATATCACGCAAGCGTTGTCCAAATCGGGCTAAGCAATCTAACGCGCGTTGTTGGGATTCTTCAGAAAGATAATTATATTTGTCTAAGCCGCCGCCTAAACGTACCATTTCTTTGAGTCTATCTAATACGTGAATTTGTCCATCATCGAAACGTGCGACGATCATGTGAAAACTATTTGAACCTAAATCGACAGCAGCAACCACTTCTGTGTCAGGAGGTTGTTGAAAAAAATTGGGTAAAATATACATTATGCTATTTCCAATCGTCCGTAACGCGCCAATAATAATGAAGCAATACACAGAATGCTAGCGTTTTAGTTGGAATTTTAATAGTACTTTGGTATTTTATTTTACACTTTCATTTTATTTTCTTTGAGCTATATTTTTGATAAATTTATTTTATTGAGCTATAAATTGTATTTTGCAAGTTAAAATATATAATAAACAAATAATTACTGTTCCGCAAAAATCTATTTTTAACATAATATCACAGTATTATTAAATTAATTTATAATGACAGGTGCTACATTTTTCATAAGTATCAAACCGAGAACATCCACTCCAAACAGTTAGGATGTAAAACAAAGCCTTAATGAAGACTAGTAAGCTCTCGTAAGCGTTGAACCGTTTGTAATTGTGCTATTGCTTCAGCCAATTCAGTATGAACTTTTGTGTAATCAATACTATTCTGCTTGTCAGATAACGTTTTCTCAGCATGGTGTTTTGCTTCTAATGCGGCTACTTCATCAATGTCACGGGCGCAAATCACAGTGTCTGCTAGAATAGTTACGCTGTTTGGTAGAACTTCTAACATACCTCCTGATACATAAAAAATTTCTTCAACACCATTTGGTTTTTTAATCCGTACTTCACCCGGTTTCATTGGACTTAATAGCGGAGTATGACAAGGTAAAATACCCAAATCGCCCATTTTAGCTGGAACAATCACCATTTCTGCAAGACCTGAGAAAACATCAGCCTTGGTACTCAGGACATCTACGTGAATTAACATTGCCATAAAATATGAACCTTTTTCAATTCATGCTATCGTCATATAAAACATTAGGTCTCTCTTTTTCAAGAGAAAATAAGGTATTATTATTTATGTGATTCAATAATGTAATAGTGATTACACATCATAAAAAATACAAAAAAATGTTTTTATATTAGATGCGAAAAAATTAAGGATAGAGAAGCATAACTAAAATAGTTTAGTAAGATTGATAATTTAAAGAGAATGATAATTGGCAGTAAGAAATAAAACACCCCACCAGAATGGCAGGGTATATAAAGCAAATATTAATGACGGCTAAGTTTACGTAAACGTTGAATCGATTGTAATTGTGCCATTGCTTCAGCCAA
>JAYQWJ020000536.1:0-1484 GCA_035829175.2 Candidatus Albibeggiatoa psychrophila | reverse complement strand
GGTATGTGTTAGATAAATAAAAACATTTTAAATTATATCATCCATTCCAAATGACGATACGAAGCGGAGCTTCATGGCATTACTCCCAAATAGAATTTGGGAGTCAGATATAATAGTTACTTCTACCAATTTTATGTTTTTCTAACAAATCTAGCTCAACTAAATTATCAAGATATTTTGTGGCTGTAATACGGCACTTGTGACAATGCACCACAGATAGTGAGCTATAATTGTTTTTTCAGATTTCAAATGATTTTTTTGGAAAACAGCCTATTGATATGGATTTAAGCTAATGACAGAAGATAATACAAAGATTGATAGAAGTTTCCATATTCATGCTGATGTTGTCCAAAATTCAAACTTTGGAACGGGTGATAATGGTCAGCAGCAAAATATGAGTCGTGATGCAAGCGCGTCTATGCTTTCAACCCCGTCTATTGATGAACGTCAGAAATTAGTGGTTTTATTGAATAAAGTTGAGCAGTTTTGGATTGATGGATTGTTGAAGCAGTCGATTCATCAGGCATTATGGATTGAGTTGGGCAAGCAGCTTGAGCAAGATAAATTGTATCAACCTTTAAGCTCTACTTATCAGTTACCAAATAAAGACCCCGAGCCTTTACCCGCAAATAAAAAAGTCAGTGAGCTATTTGTGCAGCATCAGCGTTTGTTAGTGATTTTGGGCGAACCCGGTGCAGGTAAAACCATGACTTTGTTGGATTTAGCAAAGGATTTATTACAGCAAGCCAAGCAAGATGATTCACAACCCATTCCAGTGATTTTTAATTTATCCAGTTGGTCGACAGGTAAATATACAGAGTTAAAACCATGGTTAATCGCTGAATTTAAACAAAAATATGCGGTGAGCAATGAGCTTAGTCGTGATTGGTTGGATAAGGATAAGCAGCGCGTTTTGCCATTGTTGGATGGATTAGATGAGGTGGATGCGCGGTTTCGAGACAGTTGTGTGGCGGCAATTAATGAGTTTATGTGTGATTATCAAAACACGGGGATGGTTGTTTGTTGTCGGATTAAAGAGTATGAAGCCTTGTCTACTTATTTGCAATTTCAATGTGCGGTGGCGTTGCAGGCATTGACTCAGGAGCAAATTCAAGCATATTTAACCCAAGCGGGTAACAGTTTGGCGGGCTTGAAATGGTTGCTAGAAAATGATGCGGAGTCTCGAGCGTTAGCGTGTTCGCCATTGATGTTAGGGGTGATGAGTTTGACTTATGCCGATGTGCCAGCCGATACGGTGCAACAGCCTTTGGGTTATGGTTTGCAAGAACGTCAATATCAATTATTTGAACAATATGTTGAAAAAGCTTTAGTTAGAAAAGGTGAGCTATTAACTTATCCGAAACAATATGTTAAAGATAAATTAAGTTGGTTAGGATTTCAAATGCAGCAGCATGGACAATCGGTATTTATGTTGGAAAACCTGCAACGCTCTTGGTTAAGCAATGCACAAAAGTGGGTTTACG
>JAYQWJ020000535.1:0-4255 GCA_035829175.2 Candidatus Albibeggiatoa psychrophila | reverse complement strand
TGCTTATTTGAAATTTAAGATACTAGTTAGCGGAGGCATCTAGCTCAAGCAAATAAGGGGCAACAAAGCCTTTATATTCTTTTTTTTGTTCAGTTGTTAAGTCTTTCCAGCCTGTAATCTGATGACGACAGTTCTCAGCACCACACATACATTGTTTAGGGAAATAATCAACCCCATAATTTCTCATCGCATAGTCAAAGGTGATTTCATCGTTGGCTTTAATTTCTTTCATCGCAACAAAGTCATGTGCGCCAGTGTTGTTCACTTTGATACCACAATCAGGGTTACAGGAGTGATTTACTTTGCTGATTAAGCCTGCGTGAAATACATAATTGGTTTTACCAATCTGGGAGGCATGAGAATGATTTCCTGTTAAGACTTCTTTGATAACGCCAATCATGACGGTGTCACCAATTTTAAATGCCTTAGTAGCAAAAATGCCTTCTCCTTTTTCAGGAGTGCCTCTTAACTCAACCCCAGTATTTACTATGGCGTTCATAAATAACCTTCAAAATAATAATACACGCTCACAGTGTAGCACTATTCCACTGCGCCAATCGAAAAATACTTTTATTTTCTGATAGATATGTTCATCAGCATGTTGGATATAATTTTCAACTAACTGTTTTTAATGTATTTTAAGCGTGCCAACTGCAATTTAAAATATTTTTTATTTTTCAAATAGTTATGGTTTGGGCGGTTTTGAAAATGCGCTGGAATATTGCTCTAACGAATTGCATATTTTTTCATTCTATAAAGCAAAGTATCACGAGTCAGTCCTAATAAACGTGCAGCTTGGCTACGATTGCCATAAGTTTTGCTCAAGGCTTGTTGAATCATTTGCTGTTCTAAATGCTGCAAATCAATCCCCGCTTCAGGCAATTCAAATTGTTCCAAACTGGCTTTAATACTGGAAAATGGGGTTTTAGTGTGAAATTCTGCGGGTAAATTACTGGGTTCAATGGTCTGACCACTGAGTAAAATCAACATCCGTTCACAAAAATTGCGTAACTCACGGATATTGCCTTGCCATGAAAATTGTTTTAATAACTTCAATGTGGCTTTGCTATAAATCGGTGCTGCTAATTGATGTTTATCTGCAAGCTGTCGAGTAATCACATTGATTAATAAAACAATATCTTCACTACGTTTGCGTAATGGTGGCAATTCCAACGGCACAATATTTAAACGATAATATAAATCTTGACGAAATTCACCTGTTTGCGATAAAGCGTATAAATCTCGATGAGTCGCCGCAATCACTCGCGTATCGACTTTTTCAACTTGCGGCTGACCCACAGGCTGGCATTCTCCGAATTCTAAAAAACGCAAGAATTTAGCTTGAATTGATAACGGCAATTCGCCAATTTCATCTAAAAATAATGTGCCGCCTTGAGCCGCTTGAACTTTACCTTGTTGATGTTGGGTCGCGCCAGTGAATGCGCCTTTGCGATGTCCAAATAATTCTGATTCCACCAATTGTTCGGGCAATGCAGCACAGTTTATGATGATAAAAGGTTTGTTGGCTCTGAGGCTGTGGGCATGAATGGCTTGAGCAAGCAACTCTTTACCCGTACCGCTTTCGCCCAATAATAATGCGGTTGCATCGGTTCGCGCGACAATTTCCGCAGCACGTAAGGTATTGGCGAATTCTGCGGATGTTCCGAGTAATCGTTGAAATGCGTTAGCCATTGAATTTCCAAAAATGTGCGACAAGTTGAAACCAATTATAAATTCATTAAACGTTTAGGCGCAATACGTCCGTCGTCTAACACTTGACCAAGACCGATAAATTCCTGCTCAGTTGTCAGCAATTTTACCCAGCCTTCAGTGGGTGCTTGTGACACTTGAACTGCTTGACCTTGGCGCACATAAAAGGTTAATTCTTCAGTTAAATATAACGCTGGTAAATGTGGTAATGCGGAATCAATTGGAATCAATAACGCATCCAACGCTTCAAAACCTTGTTCAGCCGTTTGTTGCAAAGTCTCAAAATCCACCATGTCTTTATAATGCCCCACTTCACTGCGATGCAAAGCACTCAAATGCGCTCCACAGCCCAATGTTTCACCAATATCCTCGGCTAAAGTACGGATATAAGTCCCTTTGGAACAATGCACATCAAAACTGACTTTTGGCAAGTTAATGTCAATAACGTTGATGTCAAAAATAGTAATCGGACGGGGTTCACGTTCTACGGTTTGACCTTCACGCGCCAGTTTATACAGCGGTTGCCCTTGATGTTTCAATGCGGAATACATCGGCGGCATTTGCATTTGTTCACCGATAAATTGTTGAACCGTTTGTTTTATTTGTGCAGCATCAATCCGATCAATTGGGCGTTCTTGTAATACATCGCCTTCACTGTCTGCGGTGGTGGTGGTTATGCCTAAATGACATTCGGCAATATAGTGTTTGTCCGCATCGAGTAGGAAATGGGATATTTTAGTGGCTTCACCAAAACATAAGGGTAATAAACCTGTTGCTAATGGGTCTAAGCTACCCGTATGACCTGCTTTATTGGCATTGTATAAGTATTTGACTTTTTGCAATATCTTATTGGACGTTATGCCTAAAGGTTTATTTAGCAATAAAATACCGTGAACGCCACGACCTTTATGCTTTTTCGCCATTGTCCTGATCCTCTTTTTGCACGACTGAATCAATCAGAGCACTTAAACGACTGCCTTCTACAATACTGGCATCATATTTAAATTGGAGACATGGCACGGTTCGAATATTGTTAATACGCTGGGCTAAATGATGGCGTAACATAGTCGCTTGCTTATTTAGATAAACTGTGGCGGCGGCTGTGTCTAGTTCACCCCCAAAGCAGGTAAAATAAACAGTGGCATTTTTCAGATCAGCCGCGGTATCAACTTCAGCAATAGTCAACATACCAAGCTGCTTGGTTGTAAGTTCACGCTGGATAATGTCAGATAGTTCTTTTTGAACAAGGCTGTTAATGCGGGTTGGGCGTTTAAATTCTTTTGGCATGTTTTGGGATATTTCTTATATGAGGGTATTCAATCGATTACATTATAGAGAAAAAACAACGCTTGGGAAGTATTGTATTGTAGGTCAATCGCGCTAATTTTGGTAAATATTGGTAAATAGCGGGCTGTATTGATGAATTCCTTTTGTAGAAAAATAAAAAATATAAGCATTCTCTGAAATGTATTTTGCCTGCATTTCCTCAATATATTGCTTTCTAAAATGATTTGCTAACATTAGAATGTCGATTTTAAAGAATTTATATCTAAAAACAGCCGCTAACTCATTCTACTTTCCAGTAGTTTGACTTTTAGCAACTCAATTCGCCAGATTTTGTTTTGTTTCAACATGCCAATGTAGGAATGAGATAATATTGCTCTCATTGATAAAACATGAAGAAACACATCACATTTATTGACTTATTTGCAGGTATTGGCGGTTTTCATTTAGCTTTGGAATCTTTAGGAGCGAAATGTGTTTTTGCATCTGAAATAGACAAATATGCCCGCGAAACTTATATTCATAATTTTTCTAAACAATCGCCAGAATTATTTGCCAAAAATCTATTTAATGAAGACATTAGAAATATAAATTATAGCGATATACCTGATTTTGATATTTTATGCGCGGGTTTTCCTTGTCAACCTTTTAGCCAAGCAGGTTACAAACAAGGCTTTGAAGATACTCAAGAACGGGGAAATTTATTTTATGTTATTGCTGACATTATTCATGAAAAACAGCCCGCAGCCATTTTTTTAGAAAATGTACGCCATTTAGTCAATCACGATAAAGGCAACACATTTAAAACTATTCGCCATATTCTGGAAGATGAACTTAATTATTCGTTTCACTATAAAGTCATAAAAGCCTCTGATTTTGGATTGCCGCAACATCGACCGCGTGTGTTTATCGTGGGTTTTAAAGATGAAGAGATTTTGAGTCATTTTGAATTTCCTAAGCCGATTCCACTTGAAATGACCATGAGTGATATTTGGGGTAATAAATGTAATAAAGAGGTTGGTTTTACATTACGGGTTGGGGGTAAAGGTTCGCCGATAGATGACCGCAGAAATTGGGATGGTTATATTGTGGATGGCGAGGTTAAACGTATTTCGCCCCAAGAAGCCAAGAAAATGCAAGGTTTACCTGAAAATTTTGAATTTCCCGTATGCCGTACCCAAGCGATGAAACAACTCGGTAATAGTGTTGCTGTGCCTGTTATCAAATATATTGCGGCTGAAATCATTCAATATTTACAAAA